>NZ_JAKMAY010000118.1:0-16392 GCF_022015835.1 Streptomyces sp. ICN903
GGGGCGGAGCCGGTCGCGGAGCCGTCGGCGTCCGTCACCCCCACCGGCGCCGACGACAGCCGGTGCAGCGCCCCCAGCAGCCTCTCCAGCCGCGCCTCGTACGCCCGCTCCCGCCCCAGCACGCCCGACAACCAGGCCAGCTCGGAGCCGAGCTGGTCGGCCCGGGCGGCCTCGGTCAGCGGCCGGTAGACCCGCAGTGCCGCGCCGACGCGGCGGGCGCAGCGGCGCATCGTCCGCACGGCCTCGGCCGCGACGGCCGCCGACTCCGCGCTGCCCGCGCTCTCCTCGTGCAGCCGCAGGCCGCGCAGGAAACCGGTGGCCTGCCGGTGGAGGTATTCGGCCAGCACCTCGCCCGCCGTGGCCTCCCCCAGATCCGAGAGCGCCTCGCCGGGGCCCTCGCGGACCTCCGGAAGCGTCTGCGGATACGGCTCCCCTCCCCCGTCGGCCGCATCGAGGGACAGGTCATGTGGCTGGACCACGTCGGCGCCTCCGGGCGTCGATGAGCATTTCCTGGACGTTCCGCAGGGGCCGCCCCTCGGCGTCGGTCGCGTGGCGCGTCCACTCGCCGTCCGGGCCGAGGTGCCAGGAGGCGGTGGTGTCCGCCATGCCGGCCTCCAGCAGCCGGTCGAGGGCGGCCCGGTGGCCGGGGTCGGTGACCCGTACCAGCGCCTCGATGCGCCGGTCGAGGTTGCGGTGCATCATGTCGGCGCTGCCGATCCACACCTCCGGATCGCCTCCGCCCGCGAAGGCGAAGACCCGGGAGTGCTCCAGGAAGCGCCCCAGCACGCTGCGCACCCGGATGTTCTCCGACAGCCCCGCCACCCCCGGCCGCACCGCGCAGATGCCGCGCACCCACACGTCCACGGGCACCCCGGCCCGGGAGGCGCGGTAGAGGGAGTCGACGATCGCCTCGTCGACGATCGAGTTGACCTTGATCCGCACATACGCCGGCCGCCCGGCCCGGTGGTGGGCGATCTCCCGGTTGACGCGCTGGATCAGCCCGTCGCGCAGCGAGCTGGGCGCGACCAGCAGCCGGCGGTAGGTGGTGCGGCGCGAGTAGCCCGACAGCCGGTTGAACAGGTCGGACAGGTCGGCGCCGACCTGCGGGTCGGCCGTCAGCAGACCCAGGTCCTCGTACAGGCGGGCGGTCTTGGGGTGGTAGTTGCCGGTGCCGACGTGGCTGTAGCGGCGCAGCGTCTCGCCCTCCTGCCGCACCACCAGCGACAGCTTGCAGTGCGTCTTGAGGCCGACGAGGCCGTAGACGACGTGGCAGCCGGCCTCCTCCAGCTTCCGCGCCCACTTGATGTTGGCCTGCTCGTCGAAGCGGGCCTTGATCTCCACCAGCACCAGCACCTGCTTGCCGGACTCGGCCGCGTCTATCAGCGCGTCCACGATCGGGGAGTCGCCGGAGGTGCGGTACAGCGTCTGCTTGATCGCCAGCACGTCCGGGTCGGCGGCGGCCTGCTCCAGGAAGCGCTGCACGGAGGTGGAGAAGGAGTCGTAGGGGTGGTGCAGCAGCACGTCGCGCTCGCGCAGCGCCCCGAAGACGTCGGGCGCGGAGGCCGACTCGACCTCGGCCAGGTCGCGGTGGGTACCGGCGACGAACTTGCGGTACTTCAGCTCCGGCCTGTCCAGCGAGGCGATCCCGAACAGGCCGGTGAGGTCCAGCGGGCCGGGCAGCGGATAGACCTCGGCCTCGGTGACCTTCAGCTCGCGCACCAGCAGGTCCAGCACGTACGGGTCGATGGACTCCTCGACCTCCAGGCGCACCGGCGGGCCGAAGCGGCGCCGCATCAGCTCCTTCTCCAGCGCCATCAGCAGGTTCTCGGCGTCGTCCTCCTCCACCTCCAGGTCCTCGTTGCGGGTGACCCGGAACATGTGGTGGGCGAGGACCTCCATCCCTGGGAACAACTCCTCCAAGTGGGCGGCGATCACGTCCTCGATGGGCACGTAGCGCTGCGGGGAGGCCTCCAGGAAGCGGGACAGCAGCGGCGGCACCTTCACCCGCGCGAAGTGGTTGTGGCCGCTGACCGGGTTGCGCACCACCACGGCCAGGTTCAGCGACAGCCCGGAGATGTAGGGGAAGGGGTGCGCCGGGTCCACCGCCAGCGGGGTCAGCACGGGGTAGATCTGCTGCCGGAAGAGGGTGAACAGGCGGGCCTGCTCCTTCTCCGTCAGATCCGGCCAGCGCACCAGGTGGATGCCCTCGTCGGCCAGGGCGGGCAGGACGTCCTGCTGGAAGCAGGCGGCGTGCCGGGCCATGAGCTCGCGCGAGCGGTTCCAGATCAGCTCCAGCACCTCGCGCGGCTGGAGGCCGGAGGCGGAACGGGTGGCCACGCCGGTGGCGATGCGGCGCTTGAGGCCGGCGACGCGCACCATGAAGAACTCGTCGAGGTTGCTGGCGAAGATGGCCAGGAAGTTCGCCCGCTCCAGCAGCGGCGTGGCGGGATCCTCGGCCAGTTCCAGCACCCGCTCGTTGAAGGCGAGCCAGCTGCGCTCCCGGTCGAGGAAACGTCCCTGCGGCAGCTCCTCGTCCGCCCCGTCGGGGCCCTCGCCCTCCCGGTAGGCGTCGGAGTCGGTGTCGAGGTCGGGCTCGAGCGCGTGCCCCGGCGTGATCATGGCGTGCGGGCGCGAGGCGGCGATGGAACCGACGGGGGGCTGGACAGGCTGGCTCATTCCTCCATTGTTCCGCGCCGCCAGAGGCAACGGCGCGTCGGCGAGCTGCGGCCCGGGGCGTGGCCCCGGGGCCGACGCCTTCGGCACGACGGGCTGCATTCCGCGATGCTCGCAAGCGAGTTTGAATCGCCGGTTAAGCCGACATGGCTGTCAGGCGATCCCCGCACTTCGCGCGGGTGCCGGACGCCGGAACGATTCGCTCCGGCGAACCGTCACGGCGGGTTCCGGGAGTGTACGGCGGTGTGCGGCGGGTGCCGCCGGGGCGGGGCCACCGGGACGAGGGCCGAGCGAGGCGGAATTTCCCGTTCGAGCGATTTTCGAACCCCCATCACCCATAGTGACCGATACGTCACTACTGTGGTCGATGACGGCGTTCCGGACACCGGCCGCTGTACACCGGCCGCTGTGGAATCGCGGGCCGGATCTGTGCGGCCTGTACGGGGTGACGGGCCGGGGGCGAATCCGTTGGACACGGGCGTGACGGAGGGGATGGTGCGCATGAGCACGGACAACTGCGGCAAGCGACACGAATACCAAACGGACCACACGACAAACGGCGCGGACGGCGCTTCCTGGGAGGAGGACTGGGAGGACGACTACGGCCCGGCGATCCGGGCCACCTGCCGCCAGATCAAACTGTGGCGAGAAGGAGCGGGCCTGACGCAGCAGGAGCTGGGCGACGCCATCGGTTACAGCCTGGGCATGGTCTCGGCCGTCGAGCGCGCCAGGCGGTTGCCGCATCCGGATTTCCTGACCAAAGCGGACCAGATCCTGGGCGCGGACGGCAAGCTCGCCGCGATGAAGAAGGATGTGGAGGAGGCCCGCTACCCGAAGAAAGTGCGCGATCTGGCCAAGCTGGAGTCCGAAGCCGTGGAGGTGGGGTCATACACCAACACCGTCATCGACGGCCTTCTCCAGACAGAGGAATACGCGAGAGCGCTGTTCGGCCTGCGCCTCCCCGCATGCAGCGAGGAGGAACTCGAACGACTGGTGGCCGCGCGCATGGCCAGGCAGGAGATTCTGACGCGGCATCCTGCTCCTCTTCTGACCTTTGTTCAGGAAGAGGCCACACTTCGGCGCCCGCTCGGAGGCAGGGATGTCCTGCGACACCAGCTTGAGCATCTTCTGGACCTGAGCGAACTGCGGCACGTCAAGATCCAGGTGATGCCCACGGAGATCGAGGAGCACGCCGCGCTCAGCGGATCGCTGAGGGTTCTGAGCTTCAAGGACAGAACAGCAGTCGCCCAGAACGAAGTTCAGCTCACCAGCCGCCTGATCTCCGACCCGAAAGAGGTGCGGATTCTGGAGATGAGGTATGGCATGCTTCGTGCCCAGGCCCTCACACCGCGTGAGTCTCTGGCCTTCATCAGGAAAGTGCTGGGAGAGATGACATGACTCTCAAGCCCTCCGCCGGAGACGGCTCGGAGCTGGAGTGGACCAAGAGCAGCTACAGCAGCAACGACGGCCCGGACTGCGTCGAGGTCGCGGCCACACCCGGCACCGTCCACGTCCGCGACTCCAAGCGCATACGAGGCGCCCGGCTGACGTTCACGCCGGAGGCCTGGGCCGGCTTCACGGCGTACACCGCCGGTCGCTGACCGGGTGATCCACAGCCGTTCGGACTGAATGTCAGAGGCCGCCTCTACGTTCGTGTGCCATGACGACCACGGCATCAGCGGTGCACACGTACACCTATCTCCGGCCTTCGGCCGTGCGCGGCGGCGCGGGCGGGCCCGAGCTGGGGCTGGAGACCTCGGGCGGGGCGACGCCGGCGGGGGCGAGCGCGCATCCCCGGTTCTTCTCCGGGTTCGTGACCGCGCCCGAGGCCGCCGCCGCGGCGCTGCTGTCCGTCGCCGACGTGGCCTCGGCCCGCTACCACCAGCGCCTGGCGGCCGCGTCCCTCGACCCGGTGGTGACGGGCAGCGGGGACCGGCTGCGGTTCGAGTCGTTCTCCGGCTGCTGCGGCGTCTACGCCCGTCTCGACATCCTCGGCGAGGGCCTGGACGGGGACGACATCGGCCATGGCACCACCAACGTGGACGTCAACAACCCGCTGCGTGAGGCACTGGTCCGGGTGGGCCCCTCCGATCCCCTCCATCTGCGGGTCGGTCCGGAGGAGTTGGAGGTGACCACCTTCGACGGGCCGGTGGTGGAGAAGAAGGTGCCGCTGCCGGACCGCTGGCTGCGCGGTTTCGCCGAGACCCAGGTGATCGCCTCCGCCTTCGACCTGCGCGCGGAGGTCACCGCCGCCGAGGCGGTCCGCTTCCTGCGCTCCCTGCCGCGCGCCCGCTCGGGTGCGGGGTCCGCCCTCTGGGCGGTGCAGGCCGGGCGCTCCCTGCGGCCGACCACCCGCCCCGTGCCCGGCGCCGTCTGCCTGCCCGGCCCGGACCGGCTCTCGGCCCTGCTGCGGGTGCTGCGCCACGCCACCGGGCTGCGCCTGTACGGGCCGCCCGCGACGACCGCGAGCGGCGCGGCGGCCTCCGCCTGGGAACTGCTGCTGCCGGGGATGCGGCTGACGCTCACCCTCTCCCCCGATCCCGCCCGCGGCTTCTCGGGCGAGGGCGCGGTGCTGGAGGCGCTGTCCGGTGAGGAGGCCGCCGAGGACGCCGATCTGGTCTCGGTGCTGCTGGCCTGGGAGCCGCGCGTGGATGTCGGGGAGCTGGCCCGGCGGTCGGGTCTGACGCCGCAGCGGGTGCGCGCCGCCCTGACCGTGCTGGGCACCGCCGGGCGGATCGGCTACGACACGGCCGAGGCGGCGTACTTCCACCGCGAGCTGCCCTACGACGCCGGGCGGGCCGAGCGGCACAACCCCCGGCTGCGTGCCGCCCGCGAGCTGGTGGCCGCCGCTGCGGTACGAGCGGAGGCGGACGGCACCTTCACCGTCGCCGCCGGCGACCACGACCACCGGGTGCGGGCCGGAGGCGAGGGGCTGAGCTGCACCTGCCGCTGGTGGGCCCGCTACCGGGGCGGGCGCGGCCCGTGCCGCCACGCCCTGGCCGTCCGCATCACCCTGGACGCCCGGGGTGGCCAGGACACCCAGGACGCCCCGGCCTCCGCCGCCACGGCTGCCCGGGCGGGTTCCCGGTGAGCGGCGCGGGAGGTGCCCTGGCCCGGCTGGTGCGCGGACGGACGCGCACGGAGCATCTGACCGACGGGGAGCGCGAGGTTCTGGCGGCGGCCGAGCGGGAGCTGGACGGGGGCGCGTACGCGGTGCTGCTCGCCGTGGCGGGCGGTGAACACCGGCGGCTGCCCGACCTGATGGCCGCCCTGTCCGACGGGCAGCGTCGCTCGTGTGTCCCCCATCTGAAGGCGTGGCGCACCCGGTTGCGCGAGGAGTGGGGCTACCAGGCCCGGCCGCGCAGGCGGGCCCTGGTCATCGCGGGCGCGGGCTGCCACACGGGCGCGGCCGCTGCCGCCCAGTGGCTCGGGCACACCGATCTGAGCCTGGTCGAGCCCGCCGACACCCCCTGTCTCCTGGCGGTCCTCGGCGACCGGCCGGCGCACTGGCAGGGGGATGTCGCCCACCGTGTCGCCGGGCGCCGCCAGGCGGACAGCGAGTGGGGCTGGGGCCACTACGCCCTGGTCGAGGCGCTGGTCCTGCGTTCGGGATGCGCCGTGCCGACCGGCGGGGCGTTCGTCCAGGAGTGGGTGCGGAACCGGAGCTGGCCCTCCCGGTTCCAGCACCGGTCCGGCGCCCCGGACGGTGCCCCCCGCTCGCTTCTGGAGCGGTTGCGCGCCGATCCGTTCCTGGATGTGCTCGCCCCGCTCATGTTCGAGGTGGAGGGCGTCGGCGCCCTGCTGACGGAGGGCACCGACTCCTGGCCGCAGGCGCTGGCGGCGCTCGCCGCCGAGGGGCGGCTGGAGCGTTCCGCCCTGCTCGACGGCTGCCTGTCCCGGCTGCTGCGCGGCGGGCGCCCGGCCGAGCTTCGCGGCTTCCTCTCCGTCCTGAACGGGCTCGCCCCCACCGACGACGAGTACGCGGCCCGCGCCACCACCCTGCTGCGTCTGCTGCCCGACGCGCCATCCACCGTCGCGGCCCTCGCCCAGGAGCGGCTGGCCGCCCTGGACGCGGACGGGCGGCTGGACGACGAGCGGTTGGCCCAGGCGTCGCGGGCGGTGCTGTTCCGGACGGAGAAGAAGCTGGTGCGCGCCCAGTTGAGCTGGCTGGACGCCGCCGCCCGCCGCGACCGGGGGCGGGCCGGTGCGGTGGTGCTCGCCGCCGCCGACGCCCTCGGCCACGAGGACACCGTCCTCCAGGAGCGGGCGCTGAACCTGATCGCCCGCCACCTCAAACACTCCGGGGACGCGGCGCGCCCCGAACTTGCCCGGGCAGCCGAGGCGTTGGGCCCCGCCCTGCGTCCCCGCGCCGCCGAGCTGCTGGGGGTGGAGCTGCCGGACGACGGGGCCGCCGACGGCCCCTGGGAGGACGTCCTCCCGCCCGTCCCCGAGCCGGTGCCGGTGGCACCGCCGCTCGCCACGGCCGCCGAGGTGGCCGAGGAGGTCGGCGCCGTCATGGCCGCCGTACGGGCGGCCGAGTTCCGGCCCTCCGCCGCCGCCGGTGTCGACGCGGCCGCCTTCGAGCGGGCCCTGGACGGCCTGGTCCGCCACGCCCACCGGGACCGCGACGGCCTGGTGCGGGCGCTGGAGCCGGTCATACGCGACCACCCCTGGAACGGGCGGCATGCCTGGTGGGGCGATCCGGGTCCGGGCCATCTCCACTACGTGGCGGCGGTGCTGTGCGGTGAGGAGTCCCCTCTCCCGCCGTCGGTGTCGGGTGCCCATGCGGTGCCGCATCCGCGCGGACGCGGCTTCACGCCCTTCGGGGAGGCCCTCGGGGCCCGTCTGCTGGAGGCCGCGTGGCGGGTGCTGAACGACCCGCCGCCGTTCCTCCTGGCCGCTCCCACCACCGCCGACGGGCGGATCGACCCGGCCGAACTGGTCGCCCGGCTGGCCGAGTACGAGCGGACGGGTGCCGTGCCCGGCCCCTGCGATCTGGACCAGGCGCTGCTCCGGCTGGACGTGTCCGCCGCCGGTCCGGAAGTCCTGGCCGCCGCCGGACGGCTGGAGGGTGAGGCGGGACGGCGGGTGCGCGTCTGGCTGGAGGCGGGCGGCCCGTCGCTGCCCGAGCCGGTCCGCGACGCGCGGCCCACGCACCGGATCCACGGTTACGGCAGCCCCGTCGTCCGGGTGCGCCTCTCCAGCGCGGCGGCGGCCCTGCCCTGCCCGCTCGGCACCGCCTTCCAGCGGCTGCTGGGCGTGTACGTCGCCGACGGCAAGCGGGACGAGACGTCCTGGAATCCAGGATCCCGCCTGTGGCCGTCCGTCCTGCCCGTCCACCGCGAGCTGGTCGCCCTGCGCCTGCAGCCCACCTTCGCCGCCACCGGCGACGAGGAGCTGCGCGGCGGCGCGGCGCTGCTGCCCGCGCTGGCCGAGGCCAGGGGCACGGCGGGAGAGGCCGTCCATCTGGGGCTGGCGCACACCCTGGGCGCACGGCATCCGGAGGACCGCACCGCGGCCGTGGACGCGCTGCTGGTGCTGGCGGCGCGCGGTGACCTGGACGCGGCGCGGCTGGGCCGGGACGTGGCCGAGACGGTGGCGGCCGGGACGGTGAAGCCGAACCGGCTGCTGGAGTCGCTGCGGGAGGCGGTACGTGCCGGGGCCCCGGCCACAGTGTTCGCGGTGCTGGCCGCCGCGCTGCCGGGGATGCTGGCGGCGCCGGATCCGGTGCGGGGGTTGCCGGACCTGCTGGCGCTGGCCGCCGAGTGCGCCGGGACCTGCGGGGCGCGCGGTCCGGTCGGCGGGGTGGCCCAGGCCGCCGCCCGGGGCGGGAGCGGCCGCCTGGTGAAGGAGGCCCGCCGGCTGCGGGACGTACTGGGGGCATCCGTGGCAGCCTGATCCCGTCTCCGGCCGCCGCTGCCGCTGCGGGGGCCGGCGCCGCAGGCGGACGACGGGCGGCCGGCCGGCCGCCCCAATAAGCCGCCTCCGGCCGGCTCAGCCCTCCGTGCGGTACATCAGGTCCACCTCGTGGGTCTCGAAGCCCAGGCCCTCGTAGACCTTCACGGCCGCGGTGTTGTCGGCGTCCACGTACAGCATCGCGGTCGGCAGGCCGCGGTCGCGGGCGAGGTAGCGCAGGCCCACCAGTGTCAGCGCCTTGCCCAGGCCGCCGCCCTGGGCGCCCGGGGTGACGCCGACGACGTACACCTCGCCGAGCTGCTCGGCGCTGTGGACCTTCGTCCAGTGGAAGCCGAGCAGCTCCTCACCGCTGCCCGCGCCCCCGCCGTCCTCACCGTCGCGCACGGCGAGGAAGAAGCCCTTGGGGTCGAACCACGGTTCGCCCTTGCGGTCGTCCAGGTCGCGCTGGGTCATGCCGCCCTGCTCGGGGTGGTGGGCGAAGGCGGCGGCGTTGGCGGCCAGCCAGGCGTCGTCGTCGCGTCCGGGGACGAAGGTGCGCAGCCGCACGCCCGGCGGCAGCGACGGCTCGGGCAGGTCCAGGCCCGTCAGCGGGCGCCGCATCTGCCGCAGTTCGCGGAAGAGGGTGAGGCCGAGCAGCCGCGCCAGGTGGCGTGCGGCCGGGTGGCCGCCGTGCGCCCACACCCGCAGCCGCCGGCCCGACGCCTCCAGCAGCGCGCGGCCCAGGGCCAGTCCGTGGCCCTGGTTGCGGTGGTCCGGGTGGACGACGAACTCACCGGTCGGGGCCTCGACCGGATCGGTGTCCTCCAGCTGCCCGTAACCGGCCAGCTCCCCCCGTTGCCAGAGCAGCAGGTGCCGTACTCCCGCGCGGCGCCCGCCGCGCAGCTGGAGGCGGCCCTGCTCGGAGACGGCGGGCTGGCCGTCCACCCGGGCGGCCTCGTCGATCAGCGCCTGGGCCTGCCGCACGGCCTCGGGCGTCAGCTCGTCCACAACCACCACGTCGCTCATGGGGAGAAGCCTACGCAGCATCGAAACCATGCGGTTACCAACGCGACAATGACACGCTACGCGCGTTGACCTAGGCTTCCCCCCGCCACCAACGGCCACTTCCGGGCCAACTCACGGCCTCGACAAGGGAACAGAAGGGGACAGAACATGTCCACTCCGCCCAAGCGGTCTCCCCTCTCCCGCAGACTCACCGCAGCCGCGGCCGGTCTGCTGACGGTCGGCGCCCTCGGCGCCGCCATGCCCGCAGCCGCGCAGGACGCCCCGTCGGACGGTCCCGGCGCGCACGGCGACCGCGGCGGGCACCACGGCCGCACCGTCGACCTCCAGGTACTCGCCATCAACGACTTCCACGGCAACCTGGAGCCCCCGACCGGCTCCTCCGGCCGTGTGACCCACCAGCACCCCGACGGCACCACCGAGCAGATCGACGCGGGTGGCGCCGAG
Source organism: Streptomyces sp. ICN903 (assembly GCF_022015835.1). Lineage (NCBI taxonomy): Bacteria > Bacillati > Actinomycetota > Actinomycetes > Kitasatosporales > Streptomycetaceae > Streptomyces > Streptomyces sp. ICN903. Next base: position 10,039 of record NZ_JAKMAY010000118.1, read on the forward strand.
TACCTCGCCACCTCCCTGCGCGAGGCCCGCGAGGGCAACCCGTACTCGGTCACCGTCGCCCCCGGCGACATCGTCGGCGCCAGCCCGCTGCTGTCGGGCCTCTTCCACGACGAGCCCACCATCGAGGCGATGAACGCGCTCGGCATGGACGTCGTGGGTGTCGGCAACCACGAGTTCGACGAGGGCGCCGCCGAGCTCAAGCGCCTGCAGAACGGCGGCTGCCACCCCGAGGACGGCTGCTACGACGAGGGCCGCACCTTCGGCGGCGCCGACTTCCCGATCCTCGCGGCCAACGTCGTCGACGAGAAGACCGGCAAGCCGCTGATGGCCCCCTACACCGTCAAGAAGATGAAGGGCGTCAAGGTCGGCTTCATCGGCGTCACGCTGGAGGGCACGCCCGACATCGTCTCGGCCGAGGGCATCAAGGGACTGAAGTTCCTCGACGAGGCCGAGACCATCGACAAGTACACCAAGGAGCTGCGCCGCAAGGGCGTCAACGCCGTCATCGCGCTGATCCACGAGGGCGGCACCCCGGCCTCCAGCGCCTACAACGCCGACTGCGGCGAGGACGGCGGCAAGCTCTCCGGCCCGATCGTGGACATCGCCAGGCGGACGAACGCGGGCGTGGACGCGCTGATCACCGGCCACACCCACCAGCCGTACGTCTGCTCCGTCCCCGACCCGCGGGGCGAGGACCGCCTGGTCACCTCCGCCGCCTCCTACGGCCGGCTGTTCACCGAGCTGAACATGGAGTACGACCGCCGCACCCGCGACATCGTGCGCGCCTCGGTGGAGGGCACCAACCGCGTCGTCCACCGCAACCAGGAGAAGGCCGCCGACCTCACCTCCCTGATCGACTACTGGAAGGGGCTGGCCGCGCCCGTCGCGGGCCGTCCCATCGGCTGGATCTCCGAGGACATCACCGCCGACCGCACCGTGCCCGAGTCCCCGCTGGGCGACCTGATCGCCGACGCCCAGCTCGCCCACGCCCGCGGGCTGGACCCGGAGGCGGACCTGGCGCTGATGAACCCCGGCGGCATCCGCTCCGACCTGGTGTACGCGGCCTCCGGCGCCGAGGGCGACGGCGTGGTGACGTACGCCGAGGGCTTCACCGTCCAGCCCTTCTCCAACACCGTCAACCTGACCACCCTCACCGGCGAGCAGCTCCTGACGGTGCTGCGCGAGCAGGTCAGCGGTGCCAACGAGGACTCCCCGAAGATCCTCCAGGTCTCCTCCGGCCTCACCTACACCCTCGACCTCACCCGGTCCGGCGCGGACCGGATCATCGCGGACTCGGTGCGGCTGAACGGCGAGCCGATCGACCCGTCGGCCTCCTACCGCGTCGCGGTCAACTCCTTCCTGGCGGGCGGCGGCGACGGCTTCCCGACGCTGGCCCGGGGCACCGACCCGCTGGTCGGCAGCGACGACCTGGCCGCCCTCCAGGACTACCTGACCGCCAACTCCTCCGCCGCCGCCCCGCTGGACGCCCCGGCGGCGGACCGGATCACGGTCATCCGGTAACCCCCCACGGCGGATGACCCTCCCTCCGCGGGCCGCCTTCCCCCGGCCCGCGGAGTCCCCCCACAACGCCGCCGACCGGTCCCCCGACCGGTCGGCGGCGTTCTTCACGGCTCCCCCGATGCCTCGGGCCAGGGGCCGCCACCCGGGTGGAGATCCGGCGCCGGCAGGGGCGGAAACGGCGTGCGCGGCATGGCCCGGCGCCGCGGCAGGAATGATTCCGCGCGTCGGTTCGCCGGTTTGGCGGCCCCGGCGTCCGGTCACCCGGGGCGTGCGGGACCGCCCGCGCGTCGAGAGGATCCGAGAACATGCCCCGCAGCGTGAAGTGCCGCCGGACGCGGAGCAGTGCCGCCCTGCCGCTGTCGGTGCTCTCCGCGGTCGTGGTCGGCGCCGCCGCCCTGACCGGCTGCGGCGGGGACGAGTCGCCCGCTCCCGAGGCGTCGGTGAGCGTCGGGGCCACGCAGGACGCGGAGGACGGGTACGAGTTCGTCTACGGGGATCTGGCGGAGGCCGAGTTCTGGAACGACGTCACCACCTGGACCAACAGGCGGATCGTCCTGACGGCCGAGGTCGGCGAGGTCATCGACGCGCACGCCTTCACCGTCGCCCGTGCCGATCCCGAGAACAGGGGTGACGACACGGGCGACATCAGGAGCCTCCTGGTCGTCTCCGCGGACACCGCCCGGGTGGCGGAGGGCGACACCGTGCGGGTCACCGGCACCGTGCGGGAGGACTTCGTCCCCGAGGAGGTGGCGAACGGGCTCGACGTGGACTGGGACGAGGGCGCCTTCACCGACTGGGAGCGGGAGAACTACGTGGCGGCCTCCTCCATCGACACCTCGGCCCGCCTGGAGTGAGGTCGCATCCTCCCGTGCGGCGGACCGGCCCCGGCCCGCCCGGCCGGACACCCGCCGACGGCCCGCCCGGAGAATCCCCCGAGAGTGAGAGGACGACAGGAGATGCCCACCCGACACGCCCGGAGCGTTCCCGGCCACCGACGGTCGGCGGCGCTGCTCGCGCTGCTGCTCGCGCTTTCCGCGTCGGCGGGGTGCGGCGGGAACGGTGCCGAGGGCATCACCGAGGTGAACGAGGCGTTCGAGAGCGGCGACGCGGAATCCGTGGTCGGGCAGGAGAGGACGGTCGAGGGCAGGGTCCACGACGTCATCTCACCCTGGGCCTTCACCGTCGGCGGGGACGAACCCAGTGACATCGAACCGCTGCTGGTCGTCGAGGGGAACATGCCGGCCGTGGACCAGGACGATGCGGTCCGCGTCACCGGCGTCGTGGGCGAGTTCGAGTTCGCCGAGGTCGAGCGGGAACTCGGCGTGGACCTCGCGGAGACCCTGTACGGGGAGTACGAGGGCGGCCCCTACATCAGGGCCCGGCGCATCGCCGAGGACGTGGAACTGGACTGAGCGGCACCCGGGCCCCGGCCCGGCGGCGTTCTCCACGGCTCCCCAAGATGTCGGCCATGAGCCGCGAAGACGACCACGAGCCCCCCTTCGTCCGCAGCGACTGGGGGACGAACCGGTACGTCTACAACCATCGCAGCCCGATAGGCAGGTCCTTCATCGTCATCAGCCTGGCCATAGCCGCCGGCGGCCTCGTACTCCGAGGGCCGCTGCGTCCGCTGACCCCCGTCCCGGTGCGCGCCGACGGGACGGAGGTCGCGGAGCGCCTCACCCCGTAGCCGTTCCGCCCGGCCCTCCACCGGAACGGCCGGGTGTCTCCGGCGGGGGCACCGGGGCGCCGGGGAGGCGCAGGACGGCTTCCGTGCCGCCGCCGGGGGCCGGGTGGAGGGCGATCTCGCCGCCGCTGCGGCGCACGGTGCGGGCCACGATGGACAGGCCCAGGCCGGAGCCGGGGAGGCTGCGGGCGGACGGCGAGCGCCAGAAGCGGTCGAAGACGTGGGGGAGTTCGTCCTCGGGGATGCCGGGGCCCCGGTCGCGTACGCGCAGGGTGCCGGTGGAGCCGTCGAGGCGGACGTCGATCGTCCCGCCGGGCGGGGAGAACTTCACGGCGTTGTCCAGCAGGTTGACCACCGCCCTCTCCAGCGCGGCCGGTTCGGCGCGCACGTACCAGGGGGCCAGGTCGCGGGTGATGGTGATATTCGAGCCGCGCAGCCGGGCGCGTTCCACCGCGCGTTCGGCGATCTCGTGCAGGCCGGTGATCTCCACCGGTCCGCCGGCGGGCGCCGCGTCGGGCCGGGACAGCTCCTGGAGGTCGCCGATGAGGGCGGCGAGTTCGCCGATCTGGGCGCGCACCGACTCCAGCAGTTCCCGGCGGTCCCCGGGCGGCAGCGGGCGGGCGGCCTGCTCGCTGCGCACCAGCAGGTCGATGTTGGTGCGCAGCGAGGTCAGCGGGGTGCGCAACTCGTGTCCGGCGTCGGCGATCAGTTGCTGCTGGAGGTCGCGGGAGGTGGCCAGGGCGGCGGTCATGGCGTTGAAGGAGCGTGACAGGCGGGCGATCTCGTCGTCGCCGTCGACGGGGATGCGGACGGCCAGGTCCTCGGTGCGGGCGACGTGTTCGACCGCGTCCGTCAGCCGGTCCACCGGGCGCAGGCCGGCGCGCGCGAGCAGGACGCCGGCGCCCGCCGCGCCGAGCACGCCGGTGGCGGCGACCAGGCCGAGGACGAGGGCGAGGGTGTCCAGGCTCTGGTCGATCTCGGCCATCGGGCGGGCCACGGTCACGGCGGCGTCCGTGCCGCGCAGGGGGGTGGTGAGCACGCGGTACTCCTCGCCGCCCGCGGTGACGGTGTGCAGGGCCTCCGCGCGCTCGCCGCGGGCGACGGCCACGTCGTCGGCGGAGACCGGCAGGGGCCGCTCTCCGAAGGCCATGCACCTGTCGCCGTCCCGGTCCACGAGCTGCACGGTGGAGTCGAAGGGATTGGGGGTGTCCAGCCGCTCCTCCTCCGGAACCGCCCGGCACTGCCCGGCGCGCACGAGTTCGATGAGCCGGCTGTCGGGGACCCGGTTGGCGTGCAGGGCGTCGTCGAGGGAGTCGACGAGCTCCGCCCGCACCAGGAGCCAGGCGGCCAGCGAGCACGCCGCCACCGCGACCGCCACGGCAACCGCGACCAGTAGTGCCAGACGCGAGCGCAGCGGCAGGGAGTTGAGCCGGGACGTCACGGGTGCGGCTCTCCTGCGGTGCTGCCCGGGGCCGGGGCCGGGCCCGGGGTGTCCCGCAGGACGTAGCCGACGCCGCGCACGGTGTGCACCAGGCGCGGCTCACCGCCCGCCTCGGTCTTGCGGCGCAGGTACATCACGTACACGTCCAGGGAGTTGGAGGAGGGCTCGAAGTCGAAGCCCCAGACGGCCTTGAGGATCTGCTCGCGGGTGAGGACCTGGCGCGGGTGGGCCATGAACATCTCCAGCAGCGTGAACTCCGTGCGCGTCAGCTCCACCGGCCGCCCGCCGCGGGTGACCTCGCGCGTGGTGAGGTCCATGCGCAGGTCGGCGAAGGAGAGCACCTCGGTCTCCTCGGCGCCGGCCTGCTCGCGGGCGTAGGAGCTGCGGCGCAGCAGGGCGCGGATGCGGGCCAGCAGCTCGTCCAGCTCGAACGGTTTGACCAGGTAGTCGTCCGCGCCCGCGTCCAGGCCGGTGACACGGTCGCCGACGGTGTCGCGGGCGGTGAGCATCAGCACGGGGACGGTCACCCCGCTCGCGCGCAGCCGCCGGGCGGCGGTCAGCCCGTCCATGCGCGGCATCAGCACGTCCAGGATCACCAGGTCGGGGCGGTACGCCTCCACCCGGCGCAGCGCCTCCAGGCCGTCGGCGGCGAGCTCGGTCTCGTAGCCCTCGAAGGCCAGGCTGCGGCGCAGGGCCTCCCGTACGGCCGGCTCGTCGTCGACGACCAGCACGCGCGCGGGCGGGGCGGGGTGGGACGTGGCGGAGGAGGCGGTGGTCATGGTGGCGAGTGTCGCACCCGCATCATCCGCCGGCGCGCAGGTCGTCGAGGATCTCCTCGACGTCGTCGACGGGTACGGCGAAGCCCAGGCCGACGCTGCCCGCCTCGGCGGCGGTGGAGGCGTTGCTGTGGATGGCGGAGTTGATGCCGATGACGCGGCCGTTCATGTCGACCAGCGGGCCGCCGGAGTTGCCGGGGTTGAGGGAGGCGTCGGTCTGGATGGCCTCGTAGGTGGTGGTCTCGGAACCCAGCTCGCCGTTGTACCGGTCGCCGTCGAACTCGAAGGGCCAGGACCGGTCGTCCCTGGGCCGGCCTTCCTCGCCCGTCCGCTCCACGGTGACCTCGCGGCCCTTGGCGGAGACGATGCCGCTGGTGACCGTGCCCGAAAGGCCCTGGGGCGAGCCGAAGGCGACGACCCGGTCGCCGACGCGGACGGCGTCGGAGTCGCCGAGCTCGGCGGGGGTGAGGTCGCCCGCGTCCTCGACCCGGATCAGCGCCATGTCGAGGTCGGGCTCGGTGCCGACGATCTCGGCGCGGGCGGTGTCGCCGTCGGAGAAGGTGACCTCGATCTCGGTGGCGCCGGAGACGACGTGGTTGTTGGTGAGGATCTCGCCCTCCTCGGAGATCACCACGCCGGATCCGGTGGCGGAGCCGGAGCGGGAGGAGGCGCCGATCTCCACGACGCTGGGGGTGACGGCCTTGACGACCTCGGCGACGCCGGTGCCGGTGTCGGCGGCGTTGGTTCCGAGGACGGAGGAGGTGGCGGCGGGCGCGGCGCCGTTCCCGAACGTCCCGGCGGCCAGGGTCGCCGTACCGCCGCCGACCGCGGCGGCCACGATCGCCACGGCCGCCAGCAGCCCGACGGGCCGGCGCGCCCGCCGCCGGGCGTGCGCTCCGGGGACGGGGCCGGGTGCGGGCTCGGGAGTGGGC
>NZ_JAKMAY010000119.1:0-15935 GCF_022015835.1 Streptomyces sp. ICN903
CCTGAACCCCGAACCGGAGAGAACACCCATGGCCGACCCGCTGCTGTTCAACCCCCGCACCTACGACCCGGAGCACTTCGACCCCGAGACCCGCAGGCTGCTGCGCGCCACCGTCGACTGGTTCGAGTCCCGCGGCAAGCGCAGGCTGATCGAGGACTACCGCAGCCGTGCCTGGTTGGCGGACTTCCTCTCGTTCGCCGCCGGGGAGGGGCTGTTCGCGACCTTCCTCACCCCCGCCTCCGAGAGCGGCGGCCGACAGGACGTGCGCTGGGACACCGCGCGGATCGCCGCGCTCAACGAGATCCTCGGGTTCTACGGCCTCGACTACTGGTACGCCTGGCAGGTCACCATCCTCGGTCTCGGACCGGTCTGGCAGAGCGGCAACACCGAGGCCCGCGCCCGCGCCGCCGAACTGCTCTCCCGGGGCGAGGTGTTCGCGTTCGGCCTGTCGGAGAAGGCCCACGGCGCCGACATCTACTCCACCGACATGCTGCTCGAGCCCGACGGCGAGGGCGGTTTCCGGGCGAACGGCTCCAAGTACTACATCGGCAACGGGAACGCCGCCGGCCTCGTCTCCGTCTTCGGCCGCCGCACCGATGTCGAGGGCGCGGACGCCTACGTCTTCTTCGCGGCCGACAGCCGCCATCCGGCCTACCGCCTGGTGAAGAACGTCGTCGACTCCTCGAAGTACGTCAGCGAGTTCCGCCTCGAGGACTACCCGGTCGGTCCGCAGGACGTCCTGCACACCGGGCGGGCCGCCTTCGACGCCGCGCTCAACACCGTCAACGTCGGCAAGTTCAACCTCTGCACCGCCTCGGTCGGCATCTGCGAGCACGCGATGTACGAGGCGGTCACCCACGCCCGCAACCGGATCCTCTACGGCCGTCCCGTCACCGACTTCCCGCACGTACGGCGGGCGCTGACGGACGCGTACGTCCGCCTGGCCGGAATGAGGCTGTTCAGCGACCGCGCCACCGACTACTTCCGCTCCGCGGGCCCCGACGACCGCCGCTACCTGCTCTTCAACCCGATGACGAAGATGAAGGTGACCACCGAGGGCGAGAAGGTCATCGACCTGATGTGGGACGTCATCGCGGCCAAGGGCTTCGAGAAGGACGCCTACTTCGCCCAGGCCGCCACCGAGATCCGGAGCCTGCCGAAGCTGGAGGGCACGGTCCACGTCAACCTTGCCCTGATCCTCAAGTTCATGCGCAACCACCTGCTGGACCCGGTCGGCTACGAGCCCGTGCCCACCCGCCTCGACGCCGCCGACGACGCCTTCCTCTTCCGGCAGGGACCGGCCCGCGGCCTGGGCTCCGTCCGCTTCCACGACTGGCGTCCCGCCTTCGACGCCTATGCCCACCTGCCCAACGTCGGCCGCTTCCGTGAGCAGGCGGACGCTCTGTGCGAGTTCGTCGTCACCGCCGCCCCCGACGAGGAGCAGAGCCGCGACCTCGACCTGCTCCTCGCGGTCGGCCGGCTGTTCGCCCTGGTCGTCCACGGCCAGCTGATCCTGGAGCAGGCGGGCCTGACGGGACTGGACGAGGACGTGCTCGACGAGATGTTCGCCGTCCTGGTCCGCGACTTCTCCGCGCACGCGGTCGAGCTGCACGGCAAGGACTCCGCGACGGCCCGGCAGCAGGACTGGGCCCTGGGCGCGGTCCGGCGCCCCGTCGCCGACGACACCCGGTCGGCGCGCGTGTGGGAGCGGGTCGAGGCTCTCGCCGGGGCCTACGAGATGGCCCCGTAAGCGGTACGGCACGCGGCCCGGGAGCGGCCGGGCGGGTACGAACGCAGCCCGGCCGCTCCCGGCCTCCTCACCCGTCCGTGGTGAGGAAGCCGAGCAGCTCGGCCAGGAGCAGGGCGGGCGCGTCCAGCGGGACGAGATGGCCCGCGCCGGGGATGAGACGCAGCCGGGCGCCGGGGACGAGGGCGGCCAGCTCGTAGGCCTTCGCGACGGGGATCCAGGTGTCCTGCTCGCCCCAGCACACGGTGACGGGAACGGTGATCCGGGGATACAGCCCCTGGATCTCGTCGGTGAAGCGCTGGTCGGCCTGGGCGATCTGACGGTAGAACGCCGCCCGTCCGCTCTCGTCGGACCAGGGGGACAGGAGAGCGTCGGCCATGCCGGGGCGCAGCCCCCCGTGGCTGGCCGAGGCGATGTACTCCCGCACCAGTGCGCGGTGCAGTGGCAGCGGGAGCTGTTCGAAGACCTCGGCGTTCTCCCCGACCAGCCGGAAGAAGGGCGAGCCCCACGGCGCGAGCGCGACGGGATCGACCAGCGCCAGCCTGCGGTACTCGGCCCCGTGCAGCAGATGAGCGCGAAGGGACACGCATCCGCCGAAGTCGTGTGCGATCACCGAGGGGCGGGACAGCCCCCAGTGTTCGAGGAGCCCGCCGAACACCTCGCCCTGGGCCGCGAGCGACACGTCCTGGCCGGAGAACTTCTCGGACGCGCCGTAGCCGGGCATGTCCCACACGAACACCCGGTGGTGCCGGGCGGCCAGTGCGCGGGCGATCTCCCGCCACACGAGGGAGGAGAACGGGGTGCCGTGCATCAGGACAACCGGCTCCCCGTCCTCCGGTCCCAGGCAGTCCCAGCGGACGGTCCCGGACGGGCTGTCGTAGCTCCGGCGCAACTGCCAGGTCTCCATGGCGGTCTTCCTTTCACGCACGTGTTCGGTCGCGGTGTGCGCTGTCCGGGGACAGCGCACACCCCTCAGGTCACGAGTGCCCGGCTGCGCGCGCAACGCCGTCCTCGGCGCCCTCGGCCTCTTCGGGCTCCCAGCGAAGCAGGTCCCCCGGCTGGCACTCGAGCACCTCGCAGAGCGCGGCGAGTGTGGTGAAGCGCACCGCCTTGGCACGGCCGTTCTTGAGCACCGCCAGATTGGCGGGCGTGATCCCGACGCGGTTCGCCAGTTCGCCCACGGACATCTTCCGCCTGGCCAGCATCACGTCGATGTCGACGGTGATCGGCATCAGATCACCTCCTCCAGTTCGGCCCGCATCCGCGCCGCCTCGACATCGCGTGCCACGGCCTGGGCGAGCAGCATCCGCAGCACGAGCACGACGAGCGCCACCCCGAAGACCGCCAGACAGACCCCGCCCAGCAGGAGGACGATGCCCGGAGCCACGGCCTCACCCGGCGCGAGAAGCACCCCGAGCGCGAACACCAGGAGGGCGGCCGCGACGAAAGCGCCGATCACGATGTGCACGTACCGGAAGGCGGCGTGGGAGAACACCGTCCCGCGCCGCACCATCGTCACCAGCCGCCACACGCAGACCAGGACGACCTGCACCGTCACGACGCCCAGGATCGTGATCACGAGGAACGGGGTGCGCAGGTGGGCGAGTTCCGGGTCGAGCCCCTCCAGGTCGGCGGCCAGCAGCGGCACCATCACCGCCTGAACGAACACCGAACCGGTGAGCAACGCCGCGAGTACGGCACGCAGTGCGAGTACCGCCGACTTTCCCATCACATCTCCTCCTGTCGAACAACGATAGCAATCTATCGATACTCGATAGGATCGGCAAGGTGTTCCGCCGCCGGAGCCCGACGCGCCCGGCTCAGCGGACCCGGTCGTAGACGAGGGCCAGCGTGCCGTGCTCGCCCGCGGCCTGACCGGCGAGCGCCCACCGCCCCGCGGGCAGGCCGTCGTCGAACAGGCGCGGCCCGCCGCCGAGGAGGACAGGGAAGACCGCGAGGGCCAGCCGGTCCACCTCGTCGGCCGCCAGCAGCGCCTTGACGACGCTCGCGCTGGAGAGCACCAGAATGTCGCCGCCCTCCGCGGCCCTGAGGTCCGCCACCACTTCGGCGGCCGGCCCGTCGACGACCGTCGTCCGCTCCCACGGGGCTTCCGCAAGGGTGGAGGAGAGGACCACCTTGTCGGTGCCGACGAGCCACTTCGCGAAGGACTCGTCGCGCGGGTCGGCGCCCTCCATGCCGATGACGGTGGGCCAGAAACCCAGGAAGCCCTCGGCGTTGACCCGCCCGAGCAGGGCCGTCGTCGCCGGCTCGTGGAGAGCGGCCAAGTGGTCGCGGGCGACGTCGGTGTGGGCGTACGGCATCACCCAGCTCATGTCCAGGGGGTCGTCCGGCCCGGCGTAGCGGCCGTCGAGGGAGAGGGCCATGTTGGCGACGACCCTGCGGCCGCCGTTCCGCTCTGTCACTTCTCGCTCCTTGTGTCGATGCTGTCGGCGCTGTCGCCGTCGGCGGTTCCGCGTGTGTCCGCGGCGAGGGCCGCCGCGAGTTTGTCGAGGCTCTGCCCGAAACCGATCTCGATGCCCGCGATGAAATCGGCGGATCCGACGGTGCTGTCGGTGATCCGGTAGCGGACGTCGAGGTCGGTGCCGGTGCCGGTGTCGGTGTCGGTGGGGCGCAGGTCCAGGCCGACGTGGGCGGTGAAGGCGGGGCCGCCTTCGGGGAGCAGCGGGGAGAGCCGGTAGGCGAGGTGTTCACCGGGGCGTACGTCGTCGACAGTCCCTTCCGCCCGCCCGGCGATCGGGTCGGATCCGTCGACGTCCTCCGCGTCGCGGTACTCGTGGAGGATCCGCCCGCCTTCTCGCGCCTCGAAGACCAGCTCGCAGACGCGGAGGTCGTCGGGCGCCCACCACCGGGCGAGCAGAGAGGGCTCGGTCAGGTGGCGCCAGACGATCTCCGGGCGCCCCGGCAGCGACCGGTGGAAGTGGAACGAGCGGTCGTCGGCCCATCCCGGCTCCTGTGCGGCGAGTCGCTCCGCGCGGAGGCTCGTCCCGTAGCGGCCGTAGGTCGCGCGGGGGCCGGCGGCCCGTTCCGCGGTGTCGGCGAGCCTGTCGAACTCGGCTGCCAGATCCCGCAGGGGACCGGACCGCAGTGCGTAGATACGGCGCCGGCCGGAGCGCTGGGAGGCGACGATGCCGGCGCGCTCCAGGGTCTGCAGGTGCTTGGTCGTCTGCGGCTGACGCGCCTCGGCGAGCCGGGCGAGGACGCCGACCGGGCGGGGGCGCTCGGCCAGCAGGGTCACCAGCCGCCAGCGGGCCGGATCGGCCAGTGCGGTGAGGAGTGCGTTCACGGGAGGAAATATTCCTGGCGAGGAATATTCGTGTCAAGGAATATTTCGAGGACCGGCCGGGCCGCGCCGGGGCGCGTACGGCCCGGTCTTCGGGGGCGAGGCGGTGGGCGGAGGAGGGCCTGCCGCCGGAGTCTGTGAGGGGGCCGTCCGGGTCGGTGTCGGGGGTGGTGTCCGTGGCATGCCGGATGCCCGCGGGCTCCGGCCCGGTGACTCTGAGGGCATGACTCCACGCACCCGTGCTCGTATGCGCCTCGGCCTCGTCGCGCCGATGGCCGCCCTCGTACCGGTCCTCGCGCTGCCCCCCGCGGCGGTGTTCCCCGCCGGCAACGCCCCGACCGCCGTTTCCGCGTCCCATGACCTTCCGGCAGCCGGCTCCGAACGTCCGGCCCGCGTCGTCGGCGAGGAGCGGATCGGCCCCCGTCTGCTCGACCTGACCATCCGCTCCCCGGCCCTGGCGGGCACTGGAAAGGTGCGGCTGCTGACCCCGGACGGGTGGGACTCGCGCCGTCCCGGCGACCGCTGGCCGGTGCTCTACCTGCTGCCCGACGGCAGCGGGGACCACCGCGCCTACAACGACGACCACCGCATCGAGGAGTGGCCCGAACTGCGCGAGACGCTCGTCGTCGTTCCCCAGATGCCGTTCTACGGCTTCTACAGCGACTGGTGGAACGGAGGGGAGGGCGGCGCGCCGGCCGTGGAGACCTTCCACCTCGACGAGGTGGTCCCCATCCTGGAACGCGGCTACGGGGCCGGACGGCAGCGGTCGATCGCCGGGCAGTCGCAGGGCGGGTACGGGGCCGTCAAGTACGCGGCGCGGCGCCCCGGAATGTTCGAGGCGGCCGCCAGTTTCGGCGGCTTCCTCCACCCCCTCCAGTACCCCGAGGCGGTCAGCGGCGGCGCGGAGTACCTCGGTGTGCCGTGGCGGAGGATCTGGGGCGACCCGGTCCGGCAGCGCCGCGTCTGGGAGCGGAACGATCCCTACCATCTGGCCGAACGGCTCCGCGGCACGCGGGTCCACATCGCCGCGGGAGACGGCACCCCGGGCGCCCTCGATCCGCCGGGCGCCGAGCCGGACCCGGACATCCCCGGACTGGCGGATCTGGCTCCGCTCTACCAGGACGAGGTGATCTCGCTGACCGAGGCCGTGATGGGGGACGAGTCCCGCGCCGTGGCCCGTCGCCTCCAGGAGGTCGGGGTCCACGTCACCACGCACTTCTACCGGGGCACTCACAGCCCGCCGTACTGGGGGCGCGAACTGCGCCGGGTCCTGCCGGTACTGCTCGACCCGTGAGACCGGGCCGCCTGTCCGGCGCTCCGGGTGGAGGGCTCGCCGACGGCCGGCGGTGAACTCCTGGCCGGGGCCTGCCGGGCGTGGTGGTCGCGGCAGGCCGCACCGGCGTGCCGCCTGCCGCTGATCGGCGGCGGCACGTGCCACCTCCGGGAAAGGGGTCGCATCCCAGGGGTCGTGCGTCGAGCGCACAACCTTGAGAGGTGAGCCGCTTGCCTAATGCCTATAGGTTTCTGCATAATTCCTTCAGGGTGAGGAGGGAAGGCATGGCGAGGGCAGGGCTGACCGGAGAACGTCTGGTCCGGGCGGGAGCGGAACTGGCCGACGAGGTCGGCTTCGAGCACGTGACCGTCTCGGCGCTCGCCAGGCGGTTCGGCGTCAGGACCGCGAGCCTGTACTCCCACCTGGAGAACTCCCAGGAACTCAGGACCGGGATCGCCCTGCTGGCCCTGGAGGAACTCGCCGACAGGGCCGCCGACGCCATGGCCGGGCGAGCCGGCAGGGACGCCCTGGAAGCCTTCGCGAACGTCTACCGCGACTATGCCCGGGAGCACCCCGGTCGCTACGCCGCGGCGCGGCTGCGACTCGACCCGGACACGGCGGCCGCGAGCGCCGGAGGCAGACACGCGCAGATGATGCGAGCGATCCTGCGCGGCTACGACCTGGCGGAACCGGAGCAGACGCACGCCGTCCGGCTGCTGGGCAGTGTCTTCCACGGCTACGTCAGCCTGGAGGCGGCAGGCGGCTTCAGCCACAGCAGCCCCGGCGCGCAGGAGAGCTGGGCCTGGATCCTGGACCGCCTCGACGCCCTGCTGCGGGGCCGGCCCGCCGACTGAACACCGCCGCCGGCCCCCACGGCCACCTGCGCGCGGCCGTGAGGCGTTGCGTGCCGGCGCACGCGGAAGCCCCGAACACCCCGACCGACAGAGTGGGCCATGAACAACACCGAACACGACCGGATCGCCACACCCGTCACCACACCCGTCACCGCGGACCTCCTGCGTGGCGCCCTCGACCTGGAGCACACCGCACGAGGCGTCCTGCCGCACCGGCTGCCCGCATGGGCCCGAGCCCAGTGCACCGACGGGCAGCTGGCCATGGCCGAGTCCCAGCCCTCCGGGGTCCGGCTGGTCTTCCGCACCCGGGCCACCGCCGTCGAGTTGGACGTGCTGCCCACCAAGCGGGTCTACACCGGTGCCCCGCCCCGCCCCGACGGCGTCTACGACCTGCTCGTCGACGGCCGCCCGGCCGGCCGGGCCAGTGTGGCCGGCGGCGACACCCTGACCATCGACATGGCCACCGGCACCGCCGAGCACCGGCCCGGCCCGGTCGGTACGCTCCGCTTCACCGGCCTGCCCGGCGAGGCCAAGGACGTCGAGATATGGCTTCCGCACAACGAGACCACCGAACTGGTCGCCCTGCGCACCGACGCCCCCGTCGAGCCCGCGCCGGAGAGGGGCCGCGCGGTGTGGCTGCACCACGGCAGTTCCATCAGCCACGGTTCGGACGCCGCGAGCCCGACCACCACCTGGCCCGCGCTCGCCGCCGCCCGCGCCGGCGTGGAGCTGGTCAACCTGGGGTTCGGCGGCGGCGCCCTGCTCGACCCGTTCACCGCCCGCACCCTGCGAGACACCCCCGCCGATCTGATCAGCATCAAGATCGGCATCAATCTGGTCAACAGCGACCTGATGCGTCTGCGGGCCTTCGCCCCCGCCATCCACGGCTTCCTCGACACCATCCGCGAGGGCCGGCCCACCACGCCGCTGCTGGTCGTCTCACCCATCTGGTGCCCCATCCACGAGGACACCCCCGGCCCCAGCGTCCCGGACCTCACCGCCCTCGGAGCCGGACGGCTGAGCTTCCGGGCCGCGGGCGATCCCGCGGAACGCGCCCAGGGGAAGCTGACCCTGGGCGTCATCCGGGAGGAGCTGGCCCGGATCGTGGAGCGGCGGACGGAGGAGGACGCGAACCTCCACTACCTCGACGGCCGCCGCCTCTACGGCCGGGACGACGCGGCCGGACTGCCGCTGCCCGACCGGCTCCACCCCGACGCCGCCACCCACCGCCTCATCGGCGAGCGCTTCGCGGAACTGGTCTTCGCCGCCGGCGGCCCCTTCGCGCGCCGCGGCGCCGGCCCCGCCGCCGAGACGGCCGGCCCGTGAGCATCCGCCGGCGGATCGTGGCGGGGTGGGCCGTGCTGTGCCTGGCCGGCCTCGCCGCCACGTCCGTACTGGAGGCCGGGCCGCCCGCGGGCACACCGTCCTCCCCGGGCAGCGAGCCGACGCCGACCGACACGTACACCGTCGACTGCCGGGAACTCGCCGACGACATCGCACAGGCCCGCGCCGAGGCCGAGCGCGAGCGACGCGAAGCGCTCGACCCGTCCGCGGCCCCGAGGCGCCCGTCAGCGACTCTCAGGACCATGGTGGTGCCGCGGGAGTGCGCGGACGAATTCGAGGACAGCGGGCTGATGACACGGTGAGCACGGCGTGTCCCGCGGCCTTCGCCGACCCGGCCGTGCCGTTTGAGCGCAGGCGGGTCGTGCGGTCAGGCCTGTTCGCGGGAGACTGCCGGACGCACGGCGGTGTGGAGACGGGCGGGGAAGCGCGCCGCCCAGCGGTGCGAGGCCGTCCGCGGAGCGTTCGGCCGGGCGGAGCGCGAGCAGCACGGAGGCACGGAAGGTGCCGGTGGGCCCGTGAGAGCATCGTGCCCGCGGCAGCCGGAGGTCGTTGTCGCTGCCGCCTCGCCGGCCACAGGCCGAGCGGCTCGACCGGAGCACGGGCGGCACCGAACTGCGGTGTGCGGGGGCGGATATGGCAGACAGCGGGACAGCGGAAGCAGGCCGGGAACGCGGGCGCGCCGGGCGGCTGACCGAAGGACTGACCGTCGCCGTGGCGTCGGTCCTCTCGTTCGGCCTGTTGGCAGGCCCGGCGATCGTCTTCGGCGCCACCGCCTGGCGTCTGGGCGCAGACACCGGCGTCACCGCGTTCAGCCGGCTCTCGACGGTGTTCCTCCTCGTTCTCGTGGTGCTGCCGCTCGTCCTGGCCCGCGTGGTGTTCCGCGCGGGCCGGCGCAAGGGCAGGGAGCGGCTGACGGCGGCGGTCCCGGCGGTACTGACGCTGCTCGGCTCGTCCGTCGTGCCGTTCACGGCTCTGTGCCTGATCGTCGTGTACGCGCACTGACTCCGAACGAGAGCGTCCTGTGTCACGCCTCGGCCTGGTGGCGGGAAGACCGCCGACCGGTCGTCCGTGACCGCGCCATGGGTGCCGTTGCGCCGTACGACCATGGAATCCGACGCCGCCGTACGGGCCGCGGGAACAGGCGCGACGGGGACCGGCCATCACCGCGCTGCTTGCGGGCCGGGGCCCCACCGGTTCGTGAGCAGTGGGTTTCCGAGGAGCGAGGCCCTACCGCTCGTAGCGCCGGCGTGCGAGGCGGACGGTGATGCCGGCGCCGATCTGGACCGTCTCGGGCAGTACGCGCATGATCCGGCTGAGCACCTGCTCGCGCTTCGCGGCCGGCGGTTCGGTGACGTGTCCGCGGAAGGGAGCCCAGGCGCATCGGCACGGTGCCGAGCCACCCCCTGGAAATCCGCTCGGCGGCACGCAGCGGTACGGGGCACAGTGGCCCCATGAACGGACGAGGACTGGACCGGGACGGAACGATCACACGTGAGGGCGCGCTGGACCGGGTGCCGGCGGCGTTCGTTCCCGTCGTCGACGCGGCCCGCGCTCACATCACCCGGACGTTCGGCGGAACGCGTCTGCACAGCGCCTATCTCTACGGCAGCGTTCCCCGTGGTACAGCCACGCCCGGAGTCTCCGACCTCGACGTTCAGCTCGCTCTCCATGACGAGCCCACCGGAGCCGACCGTGCTGACGCCGACGCGATCGAGGCCGCTGTCGACCACGAGTTCCCACAGATCGATGGCGTGGGGATCCTGCTGTCCAGCACACGGACCCTGCTCAGCGGCATCGAGCTCCACGACGGCGGGTTCTTCATCGCCTGCCTCTGCACCCCGTTGCTGGGCCCCGACCTGGCGGAACAACTGCCCCGCTACCGCCCCACGGCCCTGCTCGCGCGGGAGACCAACGGCGATCTCGCCCGCGTGCTTCCACGCTGGCGCGCCAAAGCCGACGAGGCTGCCACGGACGCCGATCGCCGGGCCCTCAGCCGTCTTGTCGGCCGCCGTATCGTCCGCACGGGATTCACCCTGATCATGCCCCGGTGGGGTGGCTGGACCAGCAACCTCGACCAGTCCGCGGAGCTCTTCGGCCGCTACTACCCCGAGCGTGCCGGGCAGATGGCAGTCGCCGCCTCCACCGGCCGTGCGCCCTCCCCCGACCCGGCTGTGCTCGGAATGCTCATCGAGGACCTCGGCCCCTGGCTCGCAGCCGAATACACAGCCGTCCACGGCGAGAAAGCCCCGCGTGTCTGACGGGTGGCCGGCACTGGGGCGGTGATCCGCGGCAGGTGCCGGTGCGGAGCTGTTCGACCGGGATCCGGTGGCCTGCTCGATTCGTCCGCCGGGTCCGGCCCGCCGCACCGCTGCCGGCCGTCTCGCCCATCCGGTGCCCCGTACAGGAGGACATCCCGATTCCGGTGTCCCGGACCTCACCGCCCTCACCCCTGTCCCTGCGCCCCGAGGCGACGACGGAGGATGCCCGCCCACGGGAGGACCGCTGTCGCGCGGTGCCCTGTGTATCGTCACGTCAAAGCACGCATATGCCTCATAACGCATGCAGAGGAGCCGGCGGTGCCGACTGGTGCTACGCACACAAGGCGGGGTGCGCTGCGCCTGCTCGTCCGCGAGGTGCGCGATGGCCTGCACGGCAGACAGGTGGCCCTGGTCGCGGCGGGAGTCTCCTTCTTCGCGATGATCTCCGTCGTCTCCCTGGCACTGCTCCTGCTGCGGCTGTGCGCGTTCGCGATCGGCGCGGACGGCACCCGGCAGGCCGTGGCGCAGATCGCGGACGCGCTTCCCCACGGGCACGGGGTGCAGACGGGGCTGCGGACCCTGGCCGAGGCGGCGGTCGGGCTGTCCTGGCCCGCTCTCGCCGTCACGCTGGTGCCCGCCACCGTGTACGGCGAAGGGCTGCGCCGGGGCTTCCTGCAGCTTTCCCTGACGGCGGCGGAGGAGGACACGTTCACCGGCTGGCGCGGCAGGCTGGGGATGGTGCCCGCACTCGTGGCGGCCCCGCTGCTCATGGGCGCCGCCCTGTACGCCGGCCCGGCGCTGGCCCGGCCGGCCGAGGCCGGCGGCCCGCAGGCCGCCCTGTCCGCCTTCCTGGCCTTCCATCTGCTGTGGGTCCTGCTCTCCTTGGAGGTGCTCCTGGTCTTCCGGTTCGTCGGCGTCGGCGCCGCCGCTTCCCGGGCGACGGTCCCGGCCGCGTTCGTGACGGGGGCGTTCCTGTGCGGTTTCCTGGGCGGCTTCGTGGTGTTCCTGGCCATCCCGGTCGACTGGAGCCTGCCGTTC
This sequence comes from Streptomyces sp. ICN903, assembly GCF_022015835.1. Classification (NCBI taxonomy): domain Bacteria; kingdom Bacillati; phylum Actinomycetota; class Actinomycetes; order Kitasatosporales; family Streptomycetaceae; genus Streptomyces; species Streptomyces sp. ICN903. Next base: position 11,816 of record NZ_JAKMAY010000119.1, read on the forward strand.
GGCGGGCTCGTCGCCCCCGGCGTCACCGTGGCACTGGGACTGTGGCTGTACCTGCTGCACGCGGTCCTGCTCGTCGGCTACCAGCTGATGCTCTGCCTGGAGGGCCGCACGGAAACCCTTCTCGCGACGCTCCGCCCCTTCCGGAGGACCCGGGCACCGGGCGGCCGTGCGGCCGGTGGGCCGACCCCCCGGCCGCGGTCCGGAACGCCCCCGGCCGCGAAGAAGCGCTTCCGCCGCGGGACACCGTTCACAGGACCCGGGACGCGCGGCCGCGACGACGCCCTGGCCCGGTGGGCCGAGCTCCACGCAGGGCACGACCCCTCCGGCAGCACCCTGGCCTCGGGGTGGGTGGTGCTGGTCCAGCGCTGCGCCTCCACACGTCCGCTCCGCGCCCTGCCGCCCGACCTCCTTTCGCTGGCAGGCCCTCTCGCGGTCGCCGCCGCCGTGGCACTGGCGGCCGAGGGCGGCCGATGGCCACTGGCCGCCTGCGTGCTCGTCGTCCTGTCGGGCCTGTTCGACGGGCTGGACGGCGCGGTCGCCGCGGTCACCGGCCGGGCCCGCCCGCTGGGAGCCGTGGTGGACGCCCTGGCCGACCGGGTGGCGGACCTCCTGCTCGTCGCGGTCCTGTACGCCCTGGGGGCGCCGGCCTCCTGGTGCCTGGCGGCCGCTCTCCTGGCCCAACTGCACGAGTACGTGCGGGCCCGGGCCAACGCGGCGGGAATGCGCGGGGTCGGAGCGCTGAGCGTCGGCGAACGGCCGCTGCGGGTGGTGCTGAGCGCGGTCGCGTGCCTGGGAAGCGGCCTGCTGCCCGACGGCACGCCGGGGACGGGGTGGGACTGGGCGACGGTGTGCGCGGTGTGCTGGACGGTGGCCGGAGCCGTCGGCTTCGCGCAACTGGCGGCCGGGGTGGCGCGGGCACTGAGATAGCGGCTCCGCGAGGTCAGGCACCGCCGATCTGCGCCGCGGCGATCTCAGCCGACAGCGCCACCAGCGGAAGGCCGCCGCCGGGGTGGGCGGAACCGCCGACGAGGAAGAGCCCGGGGACGGGGGAGCGGTTGGCCGGGCGGAGAAGGGCGGCGCGGACGCCGTTGGAGGAGGCGCCGTAGATGGTGCCGCCCGGACTTCCGGTCTCGCGTTCCAGGTCGAAGGGGCTGCGGGCCTCGTACCACAGCAGGCGCGGGCGCACGTCCGCGCCGCGGGCGGCCATGATGTCCAGGATCCGCTCGGCGTAGGACTCCTTGAGACCCGGGACGGTCCAGTCGACGGTGCCGGGTGCTCCCCGCTGTCCGTGCCGGGGGGCGTTGACCAGGACGAACCACGCCTCATGCGCGCCATCGGGACGCAGCGCGGCGTCATCCGGCGCGCTGATGTACACCGCCGGGTCGGCGGCGGGACGGGCCCGGGCACCGAAGACGGCGTCGAACTCCGCGTCGTAGTCCGCCGGAAACAGGACCCGGTGGTGCGGTGTCAGGGGATCCCGTCCGCGCAGCGCGAGCAGGAGAACGAACCCGGACAGCGAGGGCCGGGCACGCGCGAGGGCGCTCAGGGGCCGGCGTCCGCGCCGGTCCGCCGCCAGACGTCCGTAGAGGACCGCGGCGTCGACGCCGGAGACGACGACGTCCGCCGCCGCCGTGCCGCCGTCCGCCGTGCGGACCCCGGTGACGCCCCGGCCCGAGGTGTCCACCGCCGTGATCTCGCAGCCGTAGCGGAACCGCACCCCCAGCTCGGCGCAGCGCCGCTCCACGGCCTCGGCCAGCAGCCGGAGACCGCCGGGGACGTACCAGCTGCCGTAGTGCTGCTCCACGTACGGGACCACAGCCATCACGCCGGGCACGCGCCGGGGGTCGGAGCCGCTGTAGGTGGCGTAGCGCTCCAGCCACATGCGCAGCCGGGGGTCGCCCAGGTACCGCCGGCCGGTGCCCCGCAGGGTGCGCCAGGGGGCTACGGCGGCCAGGCCGCGGGGGCGGAGCGCGTGACGCAGCAGTCCCGCCGGGCCGCCGAGCGGCCGCCGCAGCACGTCCTCGCCCACCAGCCGCCACAGCTCGCCGGAGGCCGCGTGCAGCCGGGCCCACTGCGCTCCGGCGCCTTCGCCCAGGGCACCGTCCAGCGCACCGGGCACCAGGCGCGGGTCACCGGGCATCACCAGGCGGGTCCCGTCGGCGAACCGGTAGACGCAGGCCGGCTCCACCGGCCTCAGCGGTACGCAGCGCTCCAAGGGCTCGCCGGTTTCCGCGAACAGCCGGCGGTAGACATTGGGCATGGTCAGCAGCGACGGCCCGGTGTCGAAGACGAAACCGTCCCGGCGCACGGTGCCGAGCTTGCCCCCGCACACGGCCGCCCGCTCGTACACGGTGACCCGGTGCCCCTGCCGGGCGAGCCGGGCGGCAGCCGCCAGGGCGCCCATACCGGCACCGACCACGGCGACACGGGCCACCTCAGCGCCCCCCTCGCAGCGGTCTGCCCTTCCACGTCAGCGTGGAGCGGCGGTGACCGAGCCAGGACCGCGCCGTCAGAGCCACCAGCAGGCTCACCGAAAGCGGGTGGGCCAGCGCGTCCGGCCAGCAACGCCCGCCCGTGCGCCGCGCGGTCAGCGCCCGCCCCGCCACGGCCGCGGCGTATCCGGCCGCACCCCATCGCGACCCCCGCAGCGCCGCCAGCGGCGGTACCACATAAGCCCAGGCCAGGAGAGCGCACACCGCCGCCGCGCCACCGCCGGACCCGAACGCCGCCCACAGGGACTTGCCGTATCCCTCACGCAGATCGCGCCAGCCGTCGTACATCCGGCACCTCGCGATCCGGCTGCCGTCCACGATCCCGCCCCGGCCACCGGCCCGCTTCAGCGCCCGGACGAGCGCCATGTCCTCCAGTACCTCGTCCGTGACCGCGGCGAAACCGCCGCAGCGGCGCAGGGCGGCGGCGTCCACGACGAGGAACTGGCCGTTCGCCGCGGACAGCGCCGGCCGCGGTGAGGTCTCCGCCCGCCGCAGCGGCAGCGACGTCAGCCACGACCACTGCAACAGCGGCTGGACGAGCCGGTTGGCGGATCCCTCGGCGACCTGGCGGGGGAAGGGGGAGACCAGGTCGAGTCCGGCCGAGCGCAGCAGCGTCACCGAGGAAGCCACCGCATGCGGCGCGAGCACCACGTCCGCGTCCACGAAGACCAGCACACTGCCCCGCGCGAGCGACGCGAGCTGGTGGCAGGCGTGCGCCTTGCCCGGGGAGCCGGGCCTCGGCGCCGTGCCGCGCACGACCCGGGCGTGCCGGTACGGTCCGCACAGACGGCGGACCACGTCGCCGGTGCCGTCGGTGGACTGGTCGTCGAGCACGATGACCTCCGCCCGGGGCACCCGCTCCTGCGCCAGCAGGGACCGCAGCGCGGGGCCGACGCGCCCGGCCTCGTCGCGCACCGGCATCAGGAGGGACACAAGCTCGGCCACCGGCGGCGGATCCACCGGCGGGGTCCGCAGGGCCCTGCTGTTCCAGGCGCTGTGCACGGCACCGGCGACCGCGAGCACCGAACCCGCCGCGACCGCCGTCCGTGCGAAGCCGGGCCGGCTCACCCCCGTCTCCCGGCGGCGCCCGCCGCCCGCGCGGCCAGCGGCACGGCGACCAGGCCCATCAGCACTCCCCCCACCAGCGCCACCTGCGGACGGCCGAAGAAGACCAGACAGGCCGTCACCGAGGAGGCGTAGGTCCACAGGTACAGCACGACAGCCGGGCCGCCGGGCGTACCGTTCCCGGCGGGCCGCCGCACCGGGCGCCGGGAGACGGCGTCCACGGCGGCGACCATGACCACGGACACGGCCACCCACCCGGCGAAGTTGGTCAGCGGTACGCCCTCCACGCCCGGGAGCCCCGGACGGGGGTGCGACCAGACCCAGTGACCGGCGTCGACCATCTGCGGATCGAGGAAGACGTCCCAGGACGCCAGGGCCCATCCCCCCACCACCGCCGTCCGCACCCGGGACGCGGGCGCACCGGCACGCCCGCGGTCCCCGGCCAGTACGCGCCCCGCCTCCAGAGCGGGCCAGGCCATCATCATCCAGGCGAGAGGCACCACCACCGGCACCCCCGCCAGGCTCGGGCCCAGGGAGCCCGTGTAATGGTAGGAGCCGAACGG
>NZ_JAKMAY010000012.1:0-39173 GCF_022015835.1 Streptomyces sp. ICN903
GCTGGTGACCGCCTACCGTCCCTGCTGAGCCGCGCCCGCCCGGCACACGGCTGTACGGGGGCAAGAGCGGACGGGCGCGGCTCAGCAGGGACGGTAGGCGGTCACCAGCAGTGTGTCGGCGGCGCACGGCCCACCGGCCGCCGCGGGCAGTACCTCAGCGGCGATCCTGCCGAAACCCGCCTCGTCCAGGGCCTTGATCCAGATGTTTTCCTGGAGCACCCAGCGGCGCATCGTGACCTTCTCGCCCTCAGGTGTCCTCGCCGGGACAACAGTGGCTGCCGCGTCCGTCCGCGCGGGGGCGCCGCCCAGGTGGTGCGCCAGGGTGGAGAACACCAACCGGCCGCCCGGACTGAGAGCGGACGCCGCCACTGGCAGCAGTTCGTACGGGTCGGTGAAGTCGATCGCGCCGAAGACGCTGTACAGCACGTCGTAGGAGCCGGTCATCGTGCGCAGATGCGGCACGGCATCCGACTGTGTGATGCGCAGGCGCGGCGCGAGGTGGCCGTAGAGGCCGGTGGCGATCCCGTACTGCGCCGGCGAGGCGTCGACGGCGACGACCCGGGCGGGGTCGTGGCGGGTCACGAGGTGCGCGGCGTGTCGTGCCGCCCCGGCGCCGAGGTCGCCGACGACCCGGCCCGAAAGGTCCCCCATAATCTCCGGGCCGGGACCGCCGTCCTGGCTCCAGATCCAGTGGAAGGCCTTGGGGACGGCACGGTCACGCTCGGCACGGGCGCGGCCGTAGTGGTGCCAGAGATCCGCGGTGGTGGTCACCGCCCCATCCTGGCGGGCGCGGCGCGGCGCCGGGGTGGTTCGCGGGAATGTCACCGGGACGTGTCCGGCGCTCCCGACGGAGGACCGGACACGTCTCGCTATGCACGAGTCGTCCTGGTCAGTGCGAGTCGTTGCCGGGGTGGCACGGACCGCACTCTGCCGCGTCCTCCCACAGCGACAGGTCGACCTCCCAGCCGTCGGCGGCGATGATGCGCGCCGTCTTCATCACCGAGCCGTCGTTCTTCATCTCGACCTCGGGCACATGGTGCAAGAAGTGACCGCCGTTGAAACGGTCGCACAGCTCGGCGTACGCCACGGTGTCGAGGATGATCGTGTGGACACCGATGTCGACGAGCCTGCTGGGCACGAGACCCAGCGACTCGCCCCGGTGCTTCATCGCGGTCAGCAGGTAGGCATACCCCTGACCCAGGACCCGAGCGGCCATGACCGAGTCGTACGGGTAGTCACGCTGGAGGAGCCCGACCTGCTTGTCCCACAGACCGGCTGGCACGGCCTTCCTGGCGGACCGGGCTGGACCGGTCATCGTGCCCGCAGCCGGAGAAAGTGCTACAGCCGTTGCCATAGTGCCTCCCATGAACGGTGAGCGCCCCGTGGCTCGGGGCGTACACCCAGCACACCGCACCGAACGGCTCCTCAGTGACAAATTCTCTTTCCGTGCAACGGACTTGCACGTCGTGCAAGCGGCCTCGACGCCCTCGCCCGGCATCCGTACCGTGGGGAGATCCGGCTGTGCGGCGTGGGGGGGGAGCCTGTGCCCGTTGACCCGCTATGGAGTACACCCGAAGCGCTTGAGCTGACCGCGCAGCGGCGTCCAGGTGCTCTCGTCCGCCTCGGCCGTGAGCATCGCTCCTGGACGCTCGCAGACCTCGGCGAACGGCTCGGCTGTTCACCGGCCACGGTCTCCCGGCTGGAGCGCCGCACCAGAATCGTCGACCTGACACTGGTGCACCGCGCCGCGCTTGAGGTCGGTGTCCCACAACACATGCTGGTGAGTTCCCTGGCGCCCCCCGCCCAAGCTGCACCGGCGGCCACTAAAGTGACGGCCAGTCCGCACGCCGAGGAGGACCCGATGCGCCGCCGTACGTTGCTCACCGCCACGGCGGCCGGGCCGGCTGCCCTGTTGCTGGGACTCGACGAGGCCCTGGCATACACCCCCGCACCGACCGGCGGCGGGCCGCTGGACACCCGTCTGGCGACCGCCCGTGAGCTGTACAACAAGGGTGCGCACGGACGGCTGCTGTCCGTACTGCCCGGGCTCATCGCGGACGGACACGCCGTCTCCTCCTCCCACCGGGAACTCGATCAGGCCCGTCTCTCCTCCGTGTACAGCCTGGCAACCGCCGTGCTGAGTAAGCTCGGGGCATACGAGCAGGCCCGGCTTACCGCAGACCGTGCCCGGACCTGGGCTGAGGTGTCCGGTTCCCCGCTCGCTTCCGCGGCCGCCGTCCGGGAACTGGCGATCGTGCTGCGCCATCAGAACCGTACCGAAGAGGCCCGGCGCATCATGTCCGCCGCGACATCCGACGTGGAGGCGACAGGCCTGCGGACCGACGCGTCAGCGTCCGCGTACGCACAGATGCTCTGTACTCTGGCCTACACCGCCGCCCGGGGTGGACAGCGGACCGAACCACTGGCAATGGTCGAGGAAGCCCGCCGCGCCGCCCGCCGGCTACCGCAAACCGCCCCGGCAGACCGCCTGTTCCCCATCAGCCCGGCCGCTGTCGACCTGTACACGGTCGGCGTGCACTGGGCGCTCGGCGACGCGGGTGCCGCGCTGGAGGCCGGGAAGGGCCTGAGGCCGGCCCAGTTTCCGACCGCCGAGCGGAAGGCGAGGCTGGGCACCGACATGGCGCGAGCCTGGTGGGCATGGGACAGACCCGAACAGGCTGCCCGCGCCTTGCTCGACGCGTACAGGGCCAGCCCCGGTGAGGTCCGGGATCGGCCCGCGATCCGCAGTATCGTCACCGAGCTGGTCGAACAGCACCCCCGGACAACCGGGGTTCGGGAACTGCACGCCGCCGTGTTGACGCGGGCCGGATGACGTTTCCGGTCCTTGGCGCGGCGGGAGCCGGCCGCCTCCCAGCCCCGGCCCGGCACGACTGCGCTCGGCCCACCGGATTCGGGCCCGGTTCCGCTGCTGAGCCTGTCCGGGGCCGGAAGTGCGGCAGAGCGTGCGGGTCAGTCGGGCAGGGTGGCGAGCCAGCCGGTCAGCAGGCGGTTGACCTCGGCGGGCCGCTCCTGCTGGATCCAGTGGCCGCAGCCGTCGAGGATGTGGGAGGAGACCAGGCCGGGCAGCGTGGTCGGATACGCCTCGATCGCGTCGGCCAGCCAGGTCGTGGAGGCGTCCAGGCCGCCGCCGATGAACAGCGAGGGCTGGGTGACGGGGGCGCCGTCGTAGGCGGCGAGGTCCTCCCAGTCGCGGTCCATGTTGCGGTAGCGGTTGAGCGCCCCGGTGAAGCCGGTGCGCTCGAACTCCCCGGCGTAGAAGTCGAGTTCATCCTCGCCCAGCCAGGCGGGCAGCCGGTCGGCGGGGAACCGCTCCCGCATCGTCGCGCCCCTGCCGACGAAGTGCGGGTCAGGAGCGCCGGGTGCGGGCATGGTGTCGGCGGACAGGGCCGCGTAGAGGCCCGCGAGCCAGCCGCGCACATCGGGCTCGATCTCGGCCTCGGCGCGGTCTGGCCGCTGGAAGTAGGAGACGTAGAGCTCCTCCTCCCCTCCCATCCGCGCGAAGACATCGCCGGGGCGCGGCCCGCCGCGCGGGCTGTAGGGGACGCTCAGCAGTCCCACGGCGCGGAAGATCTCCGGCCTGAGCAGCGCGGAGTTCGCGGCGATGGGCGAGCCCCAGTCGTGGCCGACGACCACCGCCGTCTCCTCGCCCAGGGCGCGTACCACCGCGACGTTGTCCTCCACCAGGTGGAGCGTCCGGTAGGCGTCCGTGGCGGCCGGTTTGGAAGAACGGCCGTAGCCGCGCACGTCGATCGCGACCGCGCGGTATCCCGCCGCCGCGATGGCCGGCAACTGGTGGCGCCAGGAGTACCAGGACTCCGGGAAGCCGTGGACGAGCAGCACCAGCGGCCCGCTCCCCTGCTCCACCAGGTGGATCCGGCCTCCCGGTGAGGGTACCGACCGGTGGGTGATCTCCGTGGTGTGTCGCCCGTCGTGCTGCGGCATGGGGCCTCCTCAAGGGCCGTGGGGCGCCGCCGCCGGTGGGCCGGTCTTCTCCGGCCCACCGGCGGATCGGCCCCGATCATGCGGGAGACCTCGCCCGGAGGGCGAGCCCGTTTGCCGGTCCGGCAAGCACGTACCCGGCGGCGTGTGCCTTCCGCTCAAGGCATCCCGTCCCCGAACTGCGGGCGGGCTCGTCCGGACCGGGTCAGGCCGACTCGAGCAGGGCCGTGTACGCCCCCTCGGCGGCCCGGCCCGGTGCCGTACCGGGCGGAGTGTGGGCGAGGAACCCACTGGTCGGCCCGCTCTGCACAAGACGCCCGCCGACCAGAACGGACACGTGATCGGCCTCTTCGGCGAGGTCGGTCACATCGTGTGTGGACAGCAGGACGCGGACCTCGCCCTTGACCGCGACGAGGAGGTCGCGGAAGACCCGTCGCTGGCGCGGGTCCATGCCGGCCGTGGGCTCGTCCAGGAGGAGGACCCGTGCGTCGTGAACCAGGGCGCAGGCCACGCCCACGCGCCTGAGCTGGCCGCCCGAAAGCCGGTCCGTACGGGTGCCGGCATGCTCCGACATCTCGACGCGGGACAGCGCCCGGGGGGCGTTGTCCCAGGCATCGCCCCTGCTCATCCCTTTCAGCCAGCCCACATAGGCGACGTACTCCCGTGCCGTGAGCGAGGGCAGGGGTGTGATGTTCTGCGGCATCCAGGCCACCGCCCGCCGGTAGTCCTTGCTCTTCGCGTCGAGCCCGTCCCAGGTCACAGTCCCCCGCTGGGGCGCGGTGACGGCGGCGGCCAGCCGAAGCATCGTGGACTTGCCGGCCCCGTTCGGCCCGAGAAGGACGGTCAGTCCGTCCGGAAGGCGGTAGTCGAAGTCCTTCAGCACGGCAGCCCGCCGCCGACCGTAGGCGAAGGTGCAGGAATCGAGAACGAGGGTCATACGGCTCTCCGTGCGAGGCGGTTCGGTGGAAGAAGGTGGGCGCCGATGCCGACGGCAAGCATCAGAAGGGCTCCCGTGGAGGCGTACCAGGTGTCGGGCGGTTCGAGGAGTACGGTCCACGGATAGGCGTCGCCGGGCCCTCTCATCCCGAAGAGCACGCCGATCAGCGGCCACAGTGCGGGAACGAGGATCGCGGATTTCCCGAAGAGAGCCCCGCACAGCAGGGTGAGGCCGGCGAGGAAGGCCGTGTTTCGACCCAGTGTCTCGGCCGACGCGGCGCCGGTGACCATGGCGATCACCTCGCCCACGGCGATTGCGAGTGCCACCACGCCAAGTGTGAGCAGAACGTCGAGGAACCTGACGGGCCGGATCCCGGTGTTCTCGGCGGCGTCCAGCCGGGTGTGCAGGCAGTCGAAGAGGACCGAGGTCAGCACGAGTGGAACGAGTGTGACGGCCTGCACGATCTCGGAGCCGCCGGACCAGATGGACGGCAGAAAAAGAGGGGTGTCCTGAACGACCGCCGCCAGGAGCGTGAACATCAGGAAACCCATGGGCAGCCGAGTGTGGGCGCGGCGGGCGCGCAGCCACCACATCACGCCGCATCCCTGTCTTCCTCGCAGGCCTCCGCCACGGTCGCCTCGTACCAGTCCAGTTGTTGCGCCCTGCTGAGTCGCAGGACCTCCCCCACCCGGTTCTGGAGACGGCTGCGTTCCCGGGCTGTGAAGTCGGGTTCGGTGCTGAGCCGTTTCAGGTAGGTTTCCGCCTGTCCGACCTTGGAGGACACCCAGTAGTACACCTGGCGGGCGGGGCCGGTGGCGGGTGGGGCGCATTCGAAGCGCACCGCTTCGCGGGCGATCTGGTAGCGGACGGTGCCGGTCGCCGCGCCGACGGCGAGTGGGACGTTCCAGTCCTCCTCCGTGGAGGGTTCGGGGTAGCGGAGGTTGAGGGACGTGTCCGTGATGGAAGCCGGTTCGGCGGTCAGACCGGCTCGGCGCAGGGTTTCCAGCGTCGTCCCGGCTTCCTCGGTGAGAACCTGGATGTGCTCGGCGCGCGCCTCGGGCAGACAGATGCGCGGGGCCTGTCCTGCACAAGCGAGTGCGCCGTGACCGGTGCTCCGCGGGCCTATGTAGCTCCAGTCACCGACCAGGGAGAACGACCCGAACGCGCAGGCGAGGGCGAGCACTCCCGCGACGGCTCCTCGTAGCAGGCGGGAAACAGGGGCCCACAGCAGGGCCATGGCGCCGGCCGTGCCGACGGCGAGCAGGAGGGGAGCCGCGAGTGCGGCGGGGGTGGGGAGTTCCCCGAACATCATCTTTCCGGCGAAGAGGCCGGTGAGGTGCCGGGGCCACGGTATCGACAGCCCGGTGGACCAGCCGACGGCCAGGAAGTCGGTGACCGCGACGACCGGCACCACGGCGATGTGCCGGATGGCGGTCCCGGCGGCGAATCCGACGACGGCGTGGGCGACGCAGAGCACCAGAGCGAAGGCCAGCAGTACGAGGCCGGGCGGGTCGGGTACGACCTGCTCCTGAACAAGAGCGCACAACGCGGGAAGAGTCAGGATCAGCCAGGCCAGTACGACAACGGGGGCCAGTTGCTGTGCGGCGACGGTGTAACGGGACCGCACCGCCCCCAGCCTCCAGATCTCGGAGGCTCCCAGCTTCCGTGCCTCCCACGCGGCGAGCCCAGAGGCGACCGCGAAGGCCACAGGCAGCAGGTTGCGCAGCACCGCGTCGACCACGGTGGCGGAGTAGCCCAGCGGATCGATACGGAGGTCGTCACCGAGATCGGTGGCGTAGTAGGCGAACACGAGGAGCAGGACGACGGGCGCGACCCGCAGCGCGCTGCTGGACCTGACGAGCGTGAGGGGTTTCAACTTCTTGGCTTCCTGGATCGGTCCGAACAGGGGGTGTGGTGCCTCGCCGACGGCGAGGCACCACACTGCAGAACACCGATCAGGAGTCGGCGAGAGTCGTGTCGACTCCCGCATAGCTCGCCCACAGCAGGCAGCATGCATAGCTCCCGCCACCGACGTTGTCGAGCTGGAAGAAGTAGTCCGACTCCTGAGGCAGACCGTTGTAGGCGCCTCGGCTCGCATAGCTCGCACCCTTGAAACAGTTGGTGAAGGTCTTCTCACCGTAGAAGTCGTTGGACGACAGAGCGTCGTAGTCCCACAGCTCGACACCAGTCGTTTTACTACCGCCCTGTACGGAGCAGCCCTTGAAGATGATCTCCGTGTAGCTCTGGTCTGCCCAATAACGAGACTGTCCGTTGCTCCCGCCACCGTCCGTCCACCCGCTGATACTGCTCGACCAGTTGGCCCAGGCGCCAGGAGACAGCGCAAACACGGCGGCTGAGGCCATCGCGACCACCGTGGATACACGCTTGGAAGATCTACTCATCATGCGGAAACTCCGAATCCCTCGCCCCGACGCAGCCCCCCACGAGGCATGTCCACATCAGGTGAGGCATGGAAGTTATCGAATAATTGATCTTCGCGTCAACTCAAGGTAACCATTCAAGTCTTTTCGGTGAAGTAGCCCGTGTGAAGCTGGATGAGGCTTCTGCGTCGGTTCGATGCCCGGCCTTCACGCCCTCTTCCCGCACGAAGATGCTGCGGGGCGCGCTGTCCGTGCGTCATGCGGTGGAGCCCGGGGCGGAGGACCGCTTGGCGGTGTCCCGCCGGGTGATGGCCTCGGCCACCTGCTCGACGGCGGTGCGCAGGAAGCCGCCGTAGACGCCCTCGGGAAGATCGGGGACGTGCCCGCGGGCCGCGTCGATGTGCTCGGCGGCGGCGTCGAACGAACCGAGCCGGCGGTAGTCGTCGGCGAGGTTGAGGTGCAGGGACGGGTAGAGGGCGGCGATGCTCAGACCGGCGTGGTGTTCCTGAAGACGCTGTTCGGTCACGGCGTCGGCGGCGTCCAGGGCCCGGACGTCCCAGGCCAGGGCCTGGGCGGGGTCCTCGTGGAGGTCCGCCAGGTGGTGCGCGAGGGTGCAGCGGTGCAGCGGGTCGCCGGTGGGTCCGATCGCGGACCACAGGTCCAGGAGTTTGCGGCGGGCGGTCTGTGCCTCGCCGTTCTGTCCTTCGGTGACGGCGGCGCCGATGGCCTCCATCGTCGGGTCGGGGGCGGCGGGGACGGCAGATGTGGTGGAGGTGGTGGTCACTGGTGGGTGCTCCTCGTGGTTGTCGGTCAGGCGCGGTGGTCGGGGCCGGCGGGCATGGCCCAGGTGGTCAGGTCGCCGCGGTCGGCGGAGCGGACCGTGGCGGGCAGATCGGTCCCGCGCAGGTCGAGCATCACGTCGGGGCCGATGGCGGTGCTGACGGCCGGGTAGAGGGTGGTCAGCTCGAAGAAGACCCGCACCTCCCCTCCCGTCACGGTGGCCGGGAGCAGGGCGCCGGGGGGTTCGCCGGCCGCCGGGAGGGCCAGTCCGTGCCGGGTGGCGTGCAGCTCGATCCGCCCGCCCGGGTGTTCCTCCAGTGCCCGCAGCAGCGCGTCCTTCGCCACCGTCGCGCGGGTGGTGGCCTCCGGCAGGGAGGCGAGCATCAGGTGGTGGTCGGGGAACTCCCCCGTCAGCACCCGGCAGTGCCGGTCCTCACGTCCCGCCATGCGCAGCCGGATGCCGTACGGTGTCGCCTCGACACGTACCAGGGGGCTGCGGCGCATCTCGCCTGTCGCGGCCCGCAGTTCGCCGCCGTCGACCGTGGCGGCCCAGGCCGTGGCCGCCGGTTCGGCGGGGACGAGTGTCCGGGTCGAGAGCCGGTACCGGTCGGTCGCGGTCAGCGCGACCGCCTCGGCGGTCGCCTCGACGCGCAGCCCGCCCAGTACCGGCAGCTCCGGATCGCACGCGGTCGCGGTCAGAACCTGCTCGACCGCGTCGGCCAGCACGGGCCCCTTCAGCGCGGCGACCGGCCGGCTCGGCGCGCCGTGGAGCGACGACTTGAGTTCGGCGGCTTCCCCGCGTACCGCCGCCGCGTCCCCGAGGACCTTCGCGACGTGCTCGTCGATCAGCCGGGACGCCTCGCCGGGTCCGGCGTCGAGCACCGCCTCGGCGGTGGTCAGCGGCATGGCGATCCGGCGGAGCCGGCGGAGGGTGGTGGCCCGTGGCACCTGGTCGGCGCCGTAGTAGCGGTAGCCCGAGACCGGATCGGTCTCGGCGGGGGGCAGCAGCCCGGAGTCGGCGTAGAACCTCAGCGCGCTGGGGGTCAGACCGGTGCGCCGGGCGAAGACCCCGATGGGCATCAGCTCGGAATTCGGCACCCGGTCATCGTCGGGCTTCAAGCAGGTCGAAGGTCAACACCGGGTACTGAGTGAGGGGAGAGCGGTGAGGGATTCAGGCTCGGGCGACGACGAGGTTGCTCGCGCGCAGGGACTCCACCAGTGCGGCGGGCGCGGTGGCGGTGGAGCCGGCGTTGTAGGGCGGCTGCGGGTCGTACTCGACGACGAGCTGTACGGCCTCGGCCACCTCGTCGCCGGCCATGCGCCCGGCCAGGTGGAGGGCGAGGTCGATGCCGGCCGAAACTCCGGCGGCGGTGGCGTACTTGCCGTCGGTGACGACCCGCTCCGGGACGGGGACGACGCCGAGGGCGCGCAGGTGGTCCAGGCAGATCCAGTGCGAGGTGGCCCGTCGTCCGGCCAGCAGCCCGGCCGCGCCCAGCAGCAGGGAGCCGGAGCAGACCGAGGCCGTCCAGGTGGTGAACGCGTCGGCGCCGCGCAGCCAGTCCAGGACGGGCTCGTCCGCCAGCAGGTCCGCGACACCGGGGCCGCCGGGGACGAGGACTGCGTCGGGCGCCGCCACATCCGGCAGTGCGGCGTCCGCGGTCAGGGCCAGGCTGCCCATGTCGGTGCGGACGGGGCCGGGGCGGGCGGCGGTGAAGACCACCTCCGTGCCGGGGACGCGGGAGAGGATCTCGTAGGGGCCGACGGCGTCCAGCGCCGTGAAGCGGTCGTACAGCAGGATGGCGATCCGCATCGTCGTCCTCCGGTTCGGTGGGTTCGGTGGGTTCGCGGATTCGGCTCAGTGGGCCTGGTGGGCCCGGTGGGTGGTGCGGAAGCGGCGCCGGTACTCGGCGGGTGGTATGGCCAGGGCGCGGACGAAGGCGCGCCGCATCGCCTCCGGGGTGCCGTAGCCGCAGGATCGGGCGATCTCCTCGATGCCGTCCCCGGTGTCCTCCAGGAGCCGGCGGGCCGTCTCCAGCCGGACCCCGTCCACGTAGCGTCCGGGCGTCGTGCCGACCTCGGCGGCGAAGGCGCGGGCGAAGTGGCGGGGCGACATCGCGGCGCGGCCGGCCAGGGCCTCGACCGACAGGTCCTCGCCGGGGTGCTCGGCGATCCAGCGCTGGACCTCGCGCAGCGGGTGCCGCTCGGCGAGCTGGGCGGCCAGCTGCGTGCTGAACTGCGCCTGGCCGCCCGGCCTGCGCAGGAACATCACCAGGTGCCTGGCGACCAGGAGTGCGGTGTCCCGGCCGAGGTCCTCCTCGACCAGAGCCAGGGCCAGGTCGATCCCCGCCGTGACGCCGGCCGAGGTGGAGATGTTCCCGTCCCTGACGTAGATCGGTTCGGGATCGACCTCGACGTCCGGGAAGCGCCGGGCGAGGCTGTCGCAGCGCGCCCAGTGCGTGGTGACGCGGCGGCCGGCCAGCAGCCCGGCCTCGGCGAGCAGGAAGGCGCCCGTGCACACCGACACCACGCGCTCGGCGGCCGGGGCCAGTTCGGCGATCCGCCGCACCACGGCCGGATCGGGATCGACCGTGCCGCGCCCGCCGGGCACCAGGAGGGTGTGGGGCGGCCCGACGCGGTCGAGGTCCTCGTCGGGCAGCAGGCGCATTCCGCTGCTGGTGCGCACCGGCCCGCCGCCGGGTCCGGCGGTCGTGATGCGGTATGTGCCCGGCCGTCCGGTCGCCGTGCCCGCTCCCGCGAACACCTCCAGCGGGCCGGTCACGTCCAGGCTCTGCACATCGTCGTAGAGGACGATGAGCACGCTGTGGGGCTTCATGCGCCTCAGCCTGGCAGCCGGCCGGGATAGCAGCAATGACGGCTTTCCCACCTTTCCTGCCATGGGCGTGGTGGCCGGGCGCCGGGGCACCGCGCCGCCGCCGCCCGGCACGCTGTGGTGAGGCCGACGGGCCCGCAACGCTCAGCGCAGCAGGTCCGCGGGTCTGTGCGGAACACCCCGCGGATACCGTCCGGCCCGCTCCATGTCCAGCAGAAGGCTGTGGCCGGTATCGGCCATGATCAGGCTGTCCACGACGGCCTCACGCATCAGGCCGACGGTGTCTTTGACGTGGATGCCCTTGCGGCGTGCGTAGTGGCCGGCCTCACCGTCGTCGGTGATCCACACGGAATCCGTGAACTCGGCGCGGTGCTCGATGACGACCAGTGTCTCCGCCTCCCCCAGGTGCTGCAGGGGGCGGGACGCGGAGCCCGCGAAGACGACTCGCCGAACACGGTCCACCAGAGCGACCTCGGCGGGATCGTCGATCTCGACGGGCTCACCGAGTCATCCGCCGACGGCCACCTGCTCCAGCTTCGGCCAGTACCGTGCCGACCGCCCGGCTTCGGCGGCGACGGCCTGCGTCCAGCGCCCTCGGCCGTCGAGGACTTTCTCCAGCAGGCTCAGGCGGTCGACCGCCGCGAAGTTGCACAGCACCGTGTTGTCGGGAAACCAGCAGTGGCGCCTCATGGCTGGAAGACCAGCTCCCCTTCCTCCGCTCCGGAGGCGTTGAGCGCGCTCTTCCGGGGAGCTGCCGCCGGGTCGAGTACCTCGCGGAGCCTGCCGACGTCCTGCCCGGTGTAGGCCGCCAGCGGCCGCAGGGTGGTCTCTCCCGCCCGGTATGCCTCGTACAGCAGCCGGGCGGGACGCATGGGCAGCCGCTTGCCCCTCGACCATGCCGTGCGCGCCTCGAACAGGTCGCTCTGCCCGGCCAGCCAGTGGCAGGTCTGCGTCGTGAGTCCGCGCAGTCTGTCCGCCGTCCGCCGGTCGACGGCGTCCAACTGCGAAAGGCGGGCCGCCAGGGCACTGGGAGAGACCTGGAAGTGCACGACCAGCGAGGTGAGGCATTCGTCCGTCGGGGCCTCCCCCCGTAGCAGACCGTCAATCTCGCCGCGGGGCATCAGGAGGTCTGTGGCGAAGACGTTCGCGCGCACCTCGGTCAGGTCCTTCTGCCGCCCCGGGGACAGATGGTTCTCCGTCAGCAGGTCCTGGGCGTCTCCGGCCAGGATGTGTCCGAGTTCGTGGGCGAGGGTGAACCGCTGGCGGGTCGGCACATCGGACCGGGCGATCATGACGAGCCGGTATCCGTCCGTCTGCCAGGCCGCACCGTCGATCCCGTCCGGAAGGCCGATCTTCGCCACGTCGACACCGAAGGCGCGCTCCATGGCCTGGAGGAGATCGGCGGTTTCCGTGCCTCCGACGGCCGGCAGCCCCTCCGCCGCGAGGCGGGCACGCGCGTCCTGCGCGAGGGCCGCCCCCTGGTCGACGTACCGCTCGATGTCCGCGCGCACCCGGGGCAGTTCCGGCAGCTCCGGCGCCAGTCCGAGGAGGCCGAGAACCTCGTGCGCCGCGGTGAACCTGTCCAGGAGGTCCTGGAGTCTGCCGCGGCCGTACTCGTCCATCGCCGAGGCCCTGGCGCGGGCCGCGAAGGCGGGACGAATCGGTTCGCGGCCGGTCAGCAGCCAGTCGACCGTGGTGCCGCCGAACTCCGCGATCCGCGCGAGGTCCAGGGACGTGAAACGGCGGACGCCGTTCAGGGACTTCGACAGCTTGTCCGGGGTCAGCCCGACGCGCTCGGCGAAAATCGCCTGGCTGACCGACGCCGCGTTCATCACCTTGCGTACACGCTCGATCACATTCTCGGTCACGGGGTCACCCTAGGAGGGAGATGCGAAAATCGCAACACGCTGGTGAGGATCAGGCAGACCGCGCCAGGACTGGCTCGACCACGCGGAACACCCGGCCGAACGGCGCACCGGGCCACGCACAGCAGCCTGGGAGGGGAACGAGATCGGGTTCGGCGGCGCTCCGCTCTGATCGCGGGCGGCTCGTACGGCCGACCCGCGCGGCCGACCCGCGCGGTCGGCGCCCGGCGGGGGAAGAGACCCACCCCGCCATCTTCAACCTATAGCGCACCGGGGGCCTTGCGGCAAGACCCGGGTCCTGCCGCAGAATCGTCGCCCTGGGCCGGAAACCGCGCAAACGACGGATTTCACAGGTTGTGCGTACCACTGTGCGCTTATGCGGCGCACGGGACGGCCGGTCCGGGACCGATTCTCTTCACATGGGGGACTTCCGTGATCGACGTGATCATCGCCGGCGCCGGGCCGACCGGTCTGATGCTGGCCTGCGAGCTGCGGCTGCACGGTGTACGCGTGGTGGTGCTGGAGAGGGAGGCGGAGCCGACCGGGGTCGTCCGCGCGCTCGGCCTGCACGTGCGCAGCATCGAGGTGATGGACCAGCGCGGCCTGCTGGACCGGTTCCTCGCGCACGGCAGGCAGTACCCGGTCGGCGGCTTCTTCGCCGGCATCCCCAAGCCCTCGCCCGAGCGGCTGGACACCGCGCACCCGTACGTCCTGGGCATCCCGCAGCCGGTCACCGACCGGCTGCTGGCCGAGCGCGCCGCCGAGCTGGGCGCCGAGATCCGGCGCGGCCGCGAGGTGACCGGGCTGGAGCAGGACGAGGAGGGGGTGACCGTCGAGTTGGCCGACGGTACGCGGCTGCGCTCGCGCTACGCCGTCGGCTGCGACGGCGGCCGCAGTACGGTGCGCAAACTGCTCGGCGTCGGTTTTCCCGGCGAGCCCGCCGGGGTCGAGACGCTGCTGGGCGAGATGGAGGCGACCGAGGATCCCGCGGTGATCGCGGCCGTGGTGGCCGATGTGCGCAGGACCCAGCTGCGGTTCGGCGTCGGGCCCGTCGAGGAGGGGATCTACCGCGTCGTCGTGCCGGCCGAGGGGCTGGCCGGGGACCGCACCGTCCCTCCGACGCTGGAGGAGGTCAGGGAGCGGTTGCGGGCGGTCGCCGGCACCGACTTCGGCGTGCACTCGCCGCGCTGGCTCTCCCGCTTCGGCGACGCCACCCGGCAGGCCGAGCGCTACCGGGCCGGCCGGGTGCTGCTGGCCGGCGACGCCGCCCACATCCACCCCCCGGTCGGCGGCCAGGGTCTCAACCTCGGCATCCAGGACGCCTTCAACCTGGGTTGGAAACTGGCCGCCGAGGTCGCCGGCTGGGCGCCGGAGGGGCTGCTGGACAGCTACCACGACGAACGGCACCCGGTGGCCGCCGACGTACTGGACAACACCCGCGCGCAGATGGTGCTGATGTCCACCGACCCCGGCCCGCGGTCGGTGCGCCGGCTGGTGTCGGAGCTGATGGACTTCGAGGAGGTCAACCGGCATCTGACCGAGAAGATCACCGCGATCTCGGTCCGCTACGACTTCGGCCCGGGCCACGAACTGCTCGGCCGGCGGCTGCCGGACGTGAAGCTGGGACAGGGCCGCCGCCTGTACGAGCTGATGCACGGCGGACGCGGGCTGCTGCTGGACGGGACCGGCCGGCTGTCGGTGGCGGGCTGGGCGGACCGCGTGGACCATGTCACCGACACCGGCGGGGAGTTGGACGCGCCCGCGGTGCTGCTGCGGCCGGACGGCCATGTGGCGTGGGCGGGAGAGGAGCAGTCCGGGCTGCTCGACCACCTGCCCAGGTGGTTCGGCCCCGCCACCACCGGCTGAGCCGGGGGCGGGGGCCCGCCCCCGGCGGGGGCTCAGGCTTCGGCGAGCCGGGGGGTGTTTCTGTCCCCGGCCCGCTTCCCGGGCACCGCACGGGGGGTGAGGAGGAACGAGAAGGCCATCAGCGCGGTGGCCGCCACCGGCACCCAGCCGATGTCCGCGACGCCGATGACGGCGCCGCCGAGCGCGCCCGCCACACCGGTGCCGAGGTAGAGGCCGCTGATGTTCAGCGCGAGGGCGGTCATCGCCACCTGGGGGCCCGCCGCGCCCATGATGCTCCCCTGGATGGGCGGATTCAGACCCCACGCGAACACCGACCAGAAGGCGATGACCGCACCCATCACCACCGGGTTGCCGATACCGCTGAACAGCAGGGCCGCAGCCAGCGCCAGCGCGACGGCGTGCCCGCCGATGACCAGACGGAGGCTACGCTGCGGGCCCAGCGCGTCGGCCGCGCGGCCGGCCAGCACGGCGCCGAACAGGCCCGCGACGCCCACGATCAGGAGCATCACCGACAGCAGCCCGTAGGAGCCGCCGGCGACCTCGGCGGTGTAGGCCGCGAGATAGGTGTAGAACATCAGGCCGCCGCTCGCCGCCAGGAAGGTGACCGTCACCAGACGCAGTACGGCCGTGTTCCGCAGCGGGGCGAGCTGCTCCCGCAGCGGCGCGGGCTCACTGCCGCCGATACGCGGTGCCGTGGCCAGAAGCCCGAGCGCGGCCACCACCCCCACCGCGGCGATCAGCCAGAACGTCGCCCGCCAGCCGAAGGCGCCGCCCAGCCACGAGCCCAGCGGCACACCGGTGAACAGCGCCGCCGTCATGCCCGCCGTGGCCACACCGAGGTAACGCCCCTGCATGCCCTCCGGCGCGCCCATGGCCGCGGTGGTGAAGGCGGCCGAGGTCACCACGGCCGCGGCCAGTGCGGCGAGCACCCGGGCCGCCATCAGCGGCCAGTACCCCGGCGCGAGCGCGGCGGCGGCGTTGGCCAGGACGAACACCAGCAGCCCGGCGACCATCACGGTGCGCTTGGGGAAGCGCTCGAACACCACCGCCAGCGTCGGGGCTCCCAGCGCGTAGACGACGGCGAACACCGTCACCAGCTGCCCGGCCGCCGGCACGCTCACCTCCAGGTCGGCCGCGATCGTCTTGAGCACACCGGCGATGATGAACTCGTCCGTGGCCGTGGCCAACAGGGTCAGGAACAGCACGAGAAGCCAACTCGGCAGGCTTTTTCTCATGATGGGCGAACCTCCGTCACGCGCGCCGGGGCGGCGGGGACGGGGATCGGCCCTTCCGCTCGGGGGACGCGCGCTCGTAGCGATGGGAACCGGGATCCGGGCGGCGGCAGGCTCCACGCCTGCCGCCGCCCGGATCCGCGCACTCCCGGGACGCTAGGTGGTGACACCGGTGTCAGGGTCAAGCCCGCTGTCCCGGTCCCGTCCCCCGGCCCGTTCCGCGTGCCCTCCTGAGGACCTCCTCGAATCCGTCGGCTCCGGACCGGGTGCGCAGCAGGGCGATACGGCGCACCAGTTCCTCGCGGTGGCGCCGGAGCAGGGCGGCCTTCTCGTCGATGACGGCCAGCCGCTCCTCGTACATCGAGATCGCGTGGTCGGCGTCGGAGCAGGACATGAAGTCGGCCATCTCCATGGACAGGCAGGGCTCGACCCGCAGGATGTCCTCGACGGTCAGCCCGGAGGCCAGCAGCTCCCTGACGTTGAGGACCCTGTTGACGGCCTCCTCGTCGTACTCCCGCCATCCTTTGGCGGTGCGGTGGGAGCGCAGCAGCCCCTTCTGCTCGTAGTACCGGATGGACCGGCGGCTCGCCCCGGTCCGCTCGGACAACTCCCCGATCTGCACGTGTCCCCTTTCACGGCGAAGGCCCACAGGGCGGCCGCCGGCCACGTCACGGCCGGCGGCGCACAACGGACAACCGCGGCGGCGCACCGGTTGCTTCCCAACCGGGCGCCGTGGGCGGGGTCGCGGCTGCCCTGGGGACCCGCCTCCTGTCACCGGCCGCTGCGTGGGCCGTAGGGCTGGAGGAGCTGGTCGACGGGCGCGTAGTCGTCGGTGAGCGGCCGGGCGTCGCCCATCCAGGAGGCGAGGTCGTCACCGGTGACGACCTTCCAGCCGGTCCCCCGGGCGTCCAGCTCTTCCTGGACCGCGTGCGGGTCGACCGGCCGGCCGGAGGCGAGCACCACCAGGTTGCCGCCGTCGGCGGCGGCCGGGCCCAGGCCGATGTCGGCGGGGTCGCCGACGAGGGCGACGTGCTCGAAGACCTCGCCGAGGGTGGCCGCCTCGGCGCGCGCGAAGGCCAGATCACCGTGGTCGATGAGGTTGGCGACGTACAGGCCGTCCTCGTCGAGCACCCTTCGTACGTCGGTCATCGCCTCCACCGTGGTCAGGTGCCATGGCACGCTGACGCCCCCGAAGGCGTCGCCGACGACGAGGTCGCGGCTGCCGTTCTCCAGCCGCCGCAGGCCGAGCCTTCCGTCCTCCACACGTACGTCGATGCCGGTTTCGGAGCCCAGACCGAGCCGGTCGTGGTCGATGCGCACGACCCCGCCGTCGATCTCGGACACGACGCTGCGCGTTCCGGGCCGCGTGGCCGCCAGGTAGCGGGGGAAGGTGAGCCCGCCGCCGCCCAGGTGGTGGGCGGCGAGCGGCTCCTGGCCGGGAAAGGCGGCGTCGACCACCGACGCGATGGCGCGCACGTAGGTGAACTTCAGGTAGGTCGGGTCCTCGACGTCCACGTAGGAGTGCCGCAGGCCGTCCAGGACGAGTGTGCGGCCGCTTTCCCGGTCGGGATCGGCGACGACCCGTGCGCAGTGGTACCTGGTCTCCGCGTCGCAGCCGCCGGGCGCGACCGTGGCGGCCAGGCCGCCGGCGACGACCGCGAGCGCCAGGGCGGGGGCGCCGCTCCACCCGCGCGTCCGCCACTCGACCAGCGCCGAGCCGGCCACCAGCAGCGAGCCGAGACCGATCAGGATGCCGCTGACCGGCAGGCGTGACACGAGGACGAAACCGGTCAGGACGGTGCCGAAGATGGCGCCGGCGGTGCCGACGCCGGACAGCCGGCCCACGACCGTTCCGGTCTCGGCGAGAGTGGTCAGACGCAGCTTGGTCACGATCGGCGTCACCGCGGAGAGCAGCGCGCCCGGCACCAGGATGGTCAGCGACGCGATCGACAGCAGCGCAGGAGGCGCCCACTCCGCTGTGGTGCGCAGCACGGCGGGGGTGAGCGCCACCACCGCTCCCGACACCCCGAGCGAGGGGCCCAGGAGCCGGCGCGGGTCGGCCCGGTCGGCGATACGCCCGCCCAGCCAGGAGCCCAGCGCGATCGCGGTGAGGGCTATGCCGATCACCATGGTGCTGGTCTCGAGGGTGAGGCCGAGGTAGGGGGCCAGCAGCCGCAGGGCGACGATCTCGACGACCAGGACCGCGGCCGAGGAGCCGAACACGAGCACGGCGGCGGCGCGGGAGCCCATGCCGCGGCCGCGGGGCGCGCTCTCCGTGACGGGCGGGGAAGACGATTCGGTCACATGGGACATCCTCGCACGCGCCGCGCCGGCCGAACGGCCATGCCCGAAGCCCTTGTTGCCCGGGTATCCGGGGTCCGCCGACGGCGCGCGAGTCACTGGGCGGAGCCGTCGTGGCCACCGCCTCCCCCTCCGTACCGCGTCATGGGCCTGCCTCCCTGCCCAACGGCCCAGGCCCGCCGCCGTCACGCCGCGCGCCGGCCCGGTCCACGGCGCCCACCCGCACAACGCGCTCCGTACCGGCGCCGGACCTGTCCTCCCGGACCCGGACCCGTACGCGAAAAAGGGCCTGCTTGCCAACGCTTCCGCGCGCGCACTACTGTCGCCACGCCTTGGTGAACGGGAAATCCGGTGCGATACCGGTGCGGCCCTCGCCACTGTGATCGGGAAGTCCGGCTCCAGCCCTCGCGGGCGGCCACTGGGTCCTTCGGGGCCCGGGAAGGCGGAGCCCGGGCGGTGGTACCCGTCAGCCAGGAGACCGGCCAAGGCGCGTCAACCATCCACGAGGTGCTGGAGAGGGTCTGTCCGGTCATGCACATAGCCGAGGGCTTCCTGCCCCCCGCGCACGCGGCCGCCTGGTGCGCCGCGTCCGCTCCGTTCATCGTCCACGGAGTCCGCCGTCTCACCCGTGAGGTCAGGGAGCATCCCGGGAGCACTCTGCTCCTGGGCGCATCCGGGGCCTTCACGTTCGTCCTGTCGGCCCTGAAGCTGCCCTCGGTGACCGGGAGTTGCTCGCACCCCACCGGTACGGGACTGGGGGCCGTCCTGTTCCGGCCGCCGGTGATGGCGGTACTGGGCACGATCACACTCCTGTTCCAGGCGCTGCTGCTCGCGCACGGCGGCCTGACCACGCTGGGCGCCAACGCCTTCTCGATGGCGATCGCCGGCCCCTGGGCCGGATACGCCCTCTACCGGCTGCTGCGGCGGTCCGGCGCGCCGCTGATGGCGGCCGTCTTCTTCGGCGCCTTCGCCGCCGACCTGTCCACCTACTGCGTCACCAGCGCGCAGCTGGCTCTGGCGTTCCCCGACCCGGTCAGCGGATTCTGGGGCGCGCTCGGCAAGTTCGGCACCATCTTCGCCCTCACGCAGATCCCCCTCGCGGTGAGCGAGGGGCTTCTGACGGTGTTCGTGATGCGGCTGCTGGTGCGGTCCAGCCGGGGCGAGCTGACCCGGCTGGGCGTGCTGGTGTCCGGCGGGCGGGCCGGAGAGCGGAAGGCGGCCGGCAGCGAGGCGGTGGCGTGATGAGCAGGAACACGAAGATCAACGCCCTGCTGCTGCTCGCCGTGGCCGCCCTCGCGGTCCTGCCCCTGGCCCTCGGCCTCGGCGACCACAAGGAGGAGCCGTTCGCCGGCGCCGACGCCGAGGCGGAGACGGCGATCACCGAGATCGAGCCGGACTACGAGCCGTGGTTCTCCCCGCTGTACGAGCCGCCCTCCGGGGAGGTCGAGTCGGCGCTGTTCGCCCTGCAGGCCGCGCTCGGCGCGGGCGTTCTCGCCTACTACTTCGGCCTGCGCCGCGGGCGCCGCCAAGGCGAGCGGCGGGCCGGGGCGCCGCGGGAGGCACAGCCGGGGGCGCGACCGGAAGCGGGGCCGGAGGAAGCCGGGGGCACCGCGGGGAGCACCGGGGAGACCGGGATCCGGGGAGCCTGAGCCCGTGCTGCCGATCGACGCGGCGGCGCACGGCAACCGCTGGCGCCGCCGCCACCCCGTGGACAAGGCCGTGCTCGGCTTCGGCCTCACCGCGCTGGCGCTCTGCCTGCCGCCATGGCCGGGCGCGGCCCTGGTGCTCCTCACCGCGCTCGCCGTGCTGCTGGGCCCGGCGGGCGTGCCCGGCCGCAGACTGTGGCGCGCCTGCCGGGTGCCCCTGGGTTTCTGCGTGACCGGCGCGGCCACGCTGCTCGTCCAGGTCGGCGGTCCGGAAGGGCTGCTGTCCCTCGCCGACGACGGCCCGGCCCGCGCCGGGGAGCTGCTGCTGCGCACCTCGGCGGCCTCGCTGGGCGTGCTGCTGTTCGCCTTCACCACCCCGATGTCCGACCTGCTGCCCCGCCTGGTGAGGGCCGGCGTACCCGCGCCGGTCGTGGACGTCGCCCTGGTGACGTACCGGATGAGCTTCCTGCTGCTGGATTCGGTGCGCCGCGTCCGCGAGGCGCAGGCCGCCCGGCTCGGGCACACCACCCGGGCCGCGGCCTGGCGCTCCCTCGCCTCTCTCGGCGCCACCGCGTTCGTCCGCGCCTTCGGCCGGGCCGCCCGGCTGCAGGACGGGCTCGCCGGGCGGGGCTACGACGGCACCCTGCGGGTGCTGGTGCCCGAGACGGGCGTCTCCGCGCGCTTCGCCTCCGGCAGCGTCGCGCTCCTGGGCGCCGTGACCGCCCTCACCCTCGTCCTGGAAGGACCGCTGACGTGAGCGAGCCGGCACTCGTGGCCCTGCGGAAGGCCTCCTTCTCCTACGAGGACGGGCCGCCGGTGCTCAGCGGCCTCGACTTCGAGGTGCGCGAAGGGCGCACGCTCGCCCTGCTGGGCCGCAACGGCAGCGGCAAGACCACGCTGATGCGGCTGCTGAGCGGCGGACTGCGTCCGGACGCCGGCGAGTTGACCCTCCGGGGGCGGCCCGTCGCCTACGACCGCAAGGGGCTGACCCGGCTGCGCACCACCGTCCAGCTCGTCGTGCAGGACCCGGACGACCAGCTCTTCGCCGCCTCCGTCGCCCAGGACGTCTCCTTCGGGCCGCTGAACCTGGGGCTGCCGGACGCCGAGGTGCGGGCGCGGGTCGACGAGGCACTGACCGCCCTGGACATCGGCCACCTGGCCGACCGTCCCACCCATCTGCTCTCCTACGGCCAGCGCAAGCGGACCGCGATCGCGGGGGCGGTCGCGATGCGGCCGGAGGTCCTGGTCCTCGACGAGCCGACCGCGGGACTCGACCCGGACGGCCGGGAGCGGCTGCTCGCCACCCTGGGCGGGCTGTGCGAGGGCGGGACGACGGTGGTGATGGCCACGCACGACGTCGACCTCGCCCTGCTCTGGGCCGACGACGCGGCGCTGCTCACCCCGGACGGGGTCCGTACCGGGCCGGCCTCCGCGATGCTGGCCCGCACCGACCTCCTGCACCGGGCGGGGTTGCGGCTGCCCTGGGGCATAGCGGTGGAACGGCTGCTGCGGGCGCGGGGCCTGGTCTCCGGCGCCACCGCGGGCCCCCGCACCCCGGAGGAGCTGGCGGCGCTCGCGCACGCTCACGCCGACGGCCCCGGCCCTGCCCCGACGGCCGGTGCCTGACGAGCGCGGGCACGGGCGCGCGAGCGGCGGGGGGAACGGCCCGCCGCACACCGGGAATCCGGCGGCGCCCGCGGCGGCCTCGGCCGCTCGCGGGGCGGACAGGACCTTGCTACCGTGAACCGTACTGGCTCGGCGCGGCACGCGGAATGTATGATCCGGGCGAATACTCAACGCGCGGGAAACAGGCCGCGCGGGCCTCGGGCGGGAAAGTGGGGAATTCTCCGGACAGCAGCGAATTCCCCTTGCGTATGCAATGCCCGGTCGACGCAGTAATTCGCGGGCCGTCGTCACGCAGGGCTTCACACCCAGAGAACCGCGCCATCGAACACAGCAGCCGGCAGGACGACCATGACTGAGTTGGACACCATCACCAATCCGTCCGATCCCGCGGTGCAGCGGATCGTCGACGTCACCAAGCCTTCCCGATCCAGCATAAAGACGACGCTGATCGAGGACACCGAGCCCCTCATGCACTGCATCACGGCAGGTGTGGAGTTCATCGAGGTCTACGGCAGTGACGGCACGCCTTTCCCGCCCGAGTTGCTGGAGCTGTGCGGGCGGCAGGACGTACCGGTCCGCCTCATCGAATCGTCGATCGTCAACAGGCTGTTCAAGGGGGAGAGGAAGGCCAAGGCGTTCGGCATCGCCCGCGTTCCCCGACCCGCGCGGTTCAGCGACATCGAGAGCCGGAACGGTGATGTCGTCGTTCTCGACGGAGTGAAGATCGTCGGGAACATCGGCGCGATAGTGCGTACGTCGCTGGCGCTCGGGGCGTCAGGGATCATCCTGGTGGACAGCGACATCACGAGCATCGCGGACCGGCGTCTGCAGAGGGCCAGCCGGGGCTACGTCTTCTCTCTCCCCGTCGTCCTCTCCGGCCGCGAGGAGGCCATCGCCTTCATCCAGGACAGCGGAATGCGGATGATGACGCTCAGCGCGGGAGGCGATCTCTCCGTCAAGGAACTCGGAGATATCCCCGACCGGCTGGCCCTGCTGTTCGGCAGCGAGAAAGGCGGTCCTTCCGAGCTTTTCGAGAAAGCTTCCTCCGCCTCGGTCTCGATTCCCATGGCCGGCACGACCGAGTCCCTCAACGTGTCCGTCTCCCTCGGTATCGCGCTGCACGAGAGGATTCACCGGAATCTCGCGGCCGGCCGATAGCCGAC
The DNA here is from genome assembly GCF_022015835.1 of Streptomyces sp. ICN903. Lineage (NCBI taxonomy): Bacteria > Bacillati > Actinomycetota > Actinomycetes > Kitasatosporales > Streptomycetaceae > Streptomyces > Streptomyces sp. ICN903. Next base: position 22,588 of record NZ_JAKMAY010000012.1, read on the forward strand.
AAGCGCCTCCGCTCCCCGAACACCCGGTTCCCGGCCCCGTCCCGTCAGTGGTGACCACTGACGGGACGGGGCCGACGGATGGACGGCCTCGGATTTCAGGCGGAGCCGCTCAGGTCGACGAGACGCACGGGCTCCGACAGCACCGCGCGGGCGCTGTCGAAGTCGGCCAGGCGTGCCGCGACCGTGGCGGCGGCGAGGCGTTCGGGGAGGGCGGCGGAGAACTTCAGCCCGCGGACGGCCCGGGGGTCCACATCGGGCAGGACGAGGTTCTCGCCGACGTTCTCCCGGGCCGCGCGCCAGTCGGCCGGGGTGAGGTCCTCGCGCAGGCGCAGCCAGCAGTCGGTGGGGCGCTGCAGAGGATCGGCGACCGGCCCGAGCGTGGCCGCGAGGGTGGCGTTGGCCCGGTAGCCGGCCCAGGTCCACCAGCGCACGTCGTCACCGGAGCGGGTGATCAGCGTGCCGCCCGGGTGCGCGGTGCCGGGTGCGTCGTTCTCGCGCTGCCCCGCCAGGCGCGCCTCGGCGCGCCGTGTGAGGGCGACGGGCGGGTCCGTGCCCAGCAGCACCTCGCGCATGGCGCGGGTGAGGGCGTACGACAGTCCGGCGATGCCGCCGTTCGTCCACTTGGCGATGCCGCCGCCGTCGGCGGGTTCGACGAAGACGCGTTTGCGTTTCCAGTCGATGTAGGTGACCTGCCAGCTCCGCCCGCCGAGCAGCAGGCGCCGCGGGCCGGGGCGTTCCTCGGTGAGCACGCTCGGGTCGGTGCGGCCGATCTCGGTGCGCCCGGACAGCACGGTGAACTGCGGCGGCGCGGTGAAGGACGCGGTGAGTTCGATGAAGTGCCGCTTGCCGAAGCGGCGTTCCGCCTCGGGACCGACGAACAGCATGCCGCCGTCGCTGTCGAGGAAGCCCTCCTCGGTGAGGTGGCGCAGGATCGGGGCGGCGGACCGGTCGAAGGGTGCCAGGCCGTTCCACTGCTGTTCCCACAGCCGGTCGCCGAGCCTGTGCTGCTGCAGGGTGACGGCGAGGAGCTGCTGGGCCACCAGGTGGCGCGGCTCGGGTGGCGGGTGGACCGGCTCGACCCAACCGCGCGACCACAGCAGCAGCAGTCCCGCCGCCTGCAGCAGGGCATCCTCGCGGGTTGTGAGGAACAGGCAGTTGCGCACGGTGCCGGGGCGCCGGCCGGTGCGGCCGATGCGCTGCAGGAAGGAGGCGACGGAGGCCGGTGAGTCGATCTGTACGACGCGGTCCAGGTCACCGACGTCGATACCGAGTTCGAGGGTGGAGGTGGAGACGATGACGCAGTCGCGCGCTTCGGCGAACGCCTGCTCGGAGCGGGTGCGTTCGTCGACGGAGAGGGAGGCGTGGGAGAGGAAGACCGTCACCTCGCGGGCACGGAGCGCGGCGCCCAGCTCCTCGACCTGGCGGCGCGAGTCGCAGAAGACCAGCCGCTTCTCCCCCCGGTGCAGGGCGGCGATGAGCTTGGCGGCGTTGTCGAGGGAGCCGACGTAGTCGAGCTCCACCTCACCGGTGGGTCTGCGGGACGGGTCTTCGGCGGCTCGCTCCCGGTGTTCGGCCGTACCGGTGGCGGGCAGGTGGATGCCCGGGCCGACGACCCGCCCGGTGCGGCTCCCAGCAGCGGCTCCTTGCAGCCAGTGCAGTAGTTGCCCGGGGTTGCCGACGGTCGCCGAGAGCCCGACGCGCTGGATGGGGCGGCCGGTGACCCGCTCCAGCCGTTCGAGTACGGCGAGCAGGTGCCAGCCCCGGTCGTCGCCCGCGAAGGCGTGCACCTCGTCGACGACGACGGCCCGTACGCTCCCCAGCAACCGCGCGTGGTCGGTCCTGACCCCGATCAGCATCGCCTCGAGCGATTCGGGCGTGGTCAGCAGGATGTCCGGTGCCTCGGTGCGGATGCGCTGCCGCTGCGACTCCCTGGTGTCGCCGTGCCAGAGGGCGGCGCGCCGTCCCAGCCACTGGGCGTAACTGTCGACGCGGCCGATCAGGTTGTTGAGGAGCGCCTTGAGAGGGCACAGGTACAGCACCGAGGTGCCGGTCCACCGTTGCGCGGTCATCGCCGACAGCAGCGGGAAGCAGGCCGCCTCGGTCTTGCCGCCGGCCGTCGGGGCCAGTAGGACGGCGTCCTCGCCGTCCATGAGCGGGGCGATCGCCGCCCGCTGGAGGGGGCGCAAATCGGGCCAGCCGAGGGTGTTGACGATGTGGTGCAGGACGACGGGGTCGAGCCGGTCGAGCACGCCGTCCCCTCCCCCACCCGGCTCCTCCCCGGCCGGGCTGCCGGCATCCGACATCACAGCTCCAGGTCGATGTCGTCGGCGGACGCGGGGCCGCCGCCGGCCGTGACGGCCAGATTCCGCTCCACGTCGGTGAGTTCACTGCTCGCGACGGTCAGCCTGTAGTGCTGTCGGGGATCGAAGTCGCCGAACTGGTCCACGCGGTCGAGCACGTCTCCCACCAGCTTCTTCAGGAACAGCCTGGGGGCCACCCCCACCTTCCCGCCCAGCGCTCCGCCGACGGCCCGCGCGAGGTCCGCAACGTAGTCGTCGTCGACGACCGCCCGCACCCTCTCGGGCGACGCGGCGGCCTCGGCGTACAGGTCCCGGATGGTGGAGCCGAGACCGACCAGGGACTCCTGGGTGAAGCCGGGCAGCCGGATCTGCACCGCGCGGGGGTTGTCGAAGCGCGGGTCGGTGGTGAAGTCGGTGGCGAGCCGCTGGGCGAGCGGGGCCAGGCGCTGGACGCCCTGCTGGCCGTCGTAGAAGGCCGGGGTGCCGGTGATGACGAGGTACAGGCCGGGGAAGCGACCGGAGTGCACCTCGTCGATGAGCTGCCGCAGTGCGTTGAGCGCCTTGTCGCGAGCGTCGGAGCGCACCCGCTGCAGCGTCTCCACCTCGTCGAGGACGACGAAGAGTCCGGTGTGCCCGGAGTCGCGCAGCACGGTGAGCAGGCCCTGCAGGAAGCCGAGCGCCCCGAAGTGGTCGAGGTCGCCGCGTACCCCGGCGGATCTGCGGGCGGAGGCCGCGACGTGCGGCTGGCCGCCGAGCCACGCCAGCACGGCCGCGGCCCTCGCCTCGTCGCCGTCGGCGAGGGCGGCCCGGTAGCCGCGCAGGGCGGTGGCGAAGGACGGGGCGTGCCGGGAGACCTCGGCCAGACGCGCGACGAGCAGCTTCTCCACTTCGCCGGGAAGCTCGTCCTCGGTCGCGCCGGCCGCGAGGGCGTCCTCCTCCAGCGCGTAGAACCAGGCGTCGACGACCGGGCGCAGGGCGCTGGGCGGGAAGCTGGAGGTGGCAAGGCGTTCGGTGAGCCGCCGGTAGACGGTCTCCAGCCTGTGCAGCGGGGTCTCGTTCTCGGAGATCTGGATCTCGGCCACGGCGAAGTTGCGGCGCTTGGCCCGCTCCCCCAGCCAGCGGGTGAAGAACGTCTTGCCGGAGCCGTACTCGCCGCGCACGGCCTTGAACACGGACCCGCCGGACGCGACGGCGTCCAGTTCCGCGTCGAGGGCCGCCTCGAACCGGTCGAGCCCGGTGGCGAGCAGGTCGAGCCCGCTCTCGGGCACGGCCCCGCGGCGCAGGGCGTCGACGACGGTACGGCGGCGGGCGGCGGATACGGGTGCGGTGCGCTTGGATCCGGTGGTGCTCACGCCCACCAGTGTTCCATTCCCGCGCGCGCCGGCGCACGGGACCGGAAGAGCTCCCGCGAGCGGCCCGCGGCCGGGCCACCGCCCGCCCGGGCACGGCGGACTCCTTCCGGGCCCGGGCGGGCGGCCGTGGACGACGGCACCGGCCGTCAGCCCGGGCCGAGAGCGAACTGCTCGCGCAGCAGCGCCTCGTGGAGGCGCAGGGTGCGCCCGTCGGGCAGGGTCTCCAGTACCTGTACGCCGTCGTAGTTGAGGAGCTGCCGCAGGACGGCGGCGAAGCCGTCGCCGCGGGTGGTGGGCATGCCCGCGCGCTGGGCGAGAGCGGTCACGGGCAGGGTGCCGCCCGCCTCCAGCAGGGCGGCGAGCGCCTTGCGGACCTGCTCCTGCTGCGGTTTGCGGGCCAGTCCGCCGAGCTGTGCACGGTACGCCTCGGAGTCGAGCAGTGCCGTCACCAGCGCATCGGTACGGGAGACGGGGGCCGGGGTGAGGAGGGCGTCGTCTCCTCCGGCGGTCAGCCCCACGTCGAAGAGCGCCTCGTGGGTCTGCGCGATCTCGGCCTGCTTCTTCTGCGCCTTCGCCGTCGTCTTCCTGGAGGCGGTGGGGGCCGTGGGAGTGGCGGCCGCCGGCCGGCCGGTGCGGTCGTCCGGCGCCGGTTTCCCGCTCTCATCCGGGGCCCACCACACGGGCCGCTGGTCGCCCAGCTCCCGCCAGCCCTTGGGCGGTTCCGCGCCGAGCCGCAGGAAGGCGAGCACCGGGATGGCGACCTCGGCGAGGGAGGCCCCGCCGTGGTAGCCGGCCTTGAGGGCGGTGTAGCGGGAGTCGGTGTCCCACAGGGCTACGACGGACGCGCCCGGCTCGGGCCAGACCACGCGCGGCCCGGACAGGGCGATCTCCCGCTCTGCGGTGGGGCCGCCGGGCAGGCGGTGGCGGGCGGACGCGGGGTCGGTGGCGGGGCCGGCCTTCGTGCCGTGCCGGTCGACGACGTGGCCGTGGTCGCTGGTGAGGATGACCGCCATGCCCTGGGTGGCCGCCGCCCGCAGCAGGTCGCGCAGGCCGGGTACGTCGTCGACGCGCCAGGCGCCGTCGCCGAGCTTCTGCTCCTTGGCGAGCCGGTCGTCGATGGCGTTGAGGACGACGGCGACATGGGTCCTGCCGTCGGCCAGCGCCTCGGTGAGCGCCGGGCCGAAGGTCTCGCCCGCGGTCTCGGTACGCAGGTCGTCCTTGTGGAACACGGCGGCCGGGGCTCCGCCCCACAGCTTCAGCGCGGGGAAGAGCCGCTTCTCGTCGGCCTGGGTGCCCTTGATCAGCCTGCCGGTGAGGAGCGAGGTGCGGGAGACGGCCGTCACCGTGGGCAGGGCGGCGGCCATGGCCCGTCGGCGCGGGGCGCCGCCCTCGGGCAGCGGGTCGAACTCCGCCCAGGAGTCGCGCAGTTCCTCGGCGAGTTCGTTCGCGATGGCCGCGCTCATGCCGTCGAGCACCAGCAGCAGCACCCGCCGTGCCTCCCCGCGCCGGACGACCGGCCCGACCACGCGGTCGAGGAAGGTCTCGACGGTGAGCATGGACCCGGGCTGGGTGCCGGCCTGCGTCCAGGAGGCCAGCGACCGGGCGAAGGAGGCGTCGATCAGCCGGCGCCGGTCCCTGACGCGGGCGCCGAGGGTGTCGTAGGCGGCCTTGAGGACGGGGTCGGGGTCGCCGCCGGCCTCGATGTGCTCCAGGGCGCAGTCGGCCCAGCCGGTCTCGGCGGTGTGCCGCTGTATGGCGTCGGCGACGGTGGGGGCGTCGGCGGGCGGGTCGGTGGCCAGCCAGCGGGCCAGTCGCTGTCCCATGCGGGCGCGTTCGATGCGGGCGGCCTCCTCCGGCTCGGCGGCCAGCCGGTGCTCCTCCAGGCGGCGTACGGCGTCTGCCGCCGCGGCCGTGTCGCCCGCCGCGAGGGCGTGGCCGACGGCGGTGAACCGTGCTTCCAGGCCGCCGCGCAGGACGGGGCTGGCCTCCACGGCCCGCTCGGCGCCGAACTGGCGGGCCAGGGCGGATGCCCGGTCGAGCACGGTGCCGGTGGTGCGGCGTGCCTCGCGGGCCTGGTCGGCGTCCGCGCCGCCGGTGCGGTGTCCGGCCACCAGCAGCCCGGTCACGTACTCCTCGGCGGCCCTGCCGAAGACGGTCACCAGGGCGTCGAGTTGGTCGCCGACCGCCGGGGGCTGCTCGCCGAAGTAGCGCTCGGCCCGGCCCCGGGCCCGGTAGGTCTCGGGGGTGGGTTCGGCGTGCTGCCACAGGGCCGCGCACACCAGGCCGAAGGCGGCGGCGTCCGCACCGCGTTCGGCGTCGACGAGGGCGAGCAGGGCGCGTCCGGCCAGGCCCGCCTGGTCCTCCTCGGCGAGGAAGGCGGCCAGTCCGGCGCGTTCGGGGCCGCGCAGGGCCAGGAGGCGTTCGGGGGCGCCGGACCGGGTCGACCAGTGCAGCAGGGCCTGGGCGTCGAGCCGGTCGTCGCCCGGGCGGCGCCGGCCGCCCTCGGTGTCGTAGCGGCCCAGGCGCAGGCGGCGCTGGGCGAGCGCGGTGAGGGCGTGCTGCCGCGACAGCCAGCCGCCGGGCACGGGCGGCCAGCCGCCCGCGGTGGGCGGTGTGGCGTCCAGGAGTGCCTCGGCGGCCCAGTCGGCGTCCCGGAGCCGGGGGTCCGTCTGCCGGGCGCCGAACGCCTCGCGGACGACGTCCCAGCCGTCGACCGTGTCGATGCGCTGCTTGTGAACGCGGGCGAGGACGGCCGGGTCGAGTTCGTTCTGTTCGCGGTCGGTGAGGACGACCAGGACGGCGGGGCCTTCGCGGCGGCCCGCCAGGTGGTCGAGGACGAGTTCGTGGACGGCCAGCGGGGAGGGCGCCGTCGCGATCCCGGCCGTGCGGCCCTCGCCCCAGGCGGGCTCGGCGGGGCCGTCCCACCGGGGTTCGGAGCGCAGCAGCACGACCCGCCGCCTGCCCCCGCCGCCCGTCAGGGAGGCGGCGAGGGAGGACTGCGAGGACAGGTACTGGGTGACGGTCGCGGTGTTCAGCCGGACGGCTCCGGGGACGGCGACAGTGGTGTCCGTCATTCGACGACCCGCCAGGTGATCTCGATGGTGGCTTCGGGGTTGCGGGCGGCCAGTTCGGCCAGTTCCGCCCGGAGGTCGGCGGCGGCCCGGGCCGCGGTCGTGCGGCGGCCCCCGGACTTCCCCGTGGCGGCGCCGCCCGCCGGGGAGGGTGTCTCCTGCGGCTGGGTGAAGGAGATGCGCGGGTCGCTGGTCGGCGTGTCCAGGGACTGGCCGTCGGCCGTGGGGGCCGGGGTCGCGGCGGGCGAGGGCGGCGGGGCGGCGGCGGCCTGGCGGCGCTTGACCAGGGCGACGACCTCGCGCTGGGTGCGGGCCAGGGCCTCGCGCAGGTCGGCGGTGCGCTGGTCGTCGCGGGCGACGTTGCGCAGGGAGTCCAGCAGCGCCTCGCCTTCGGGGCCGAGTCCGGCGGCGAGTTCCAGGGTGGTCCAGGGCGCGGAGGCGACGGCCTCCGCGACGGCGCGGGCCTTCTTGATGGAGGTGCCGTACCGGTCGGCGCTGGTCTCGCCCAGGTCGAAGGCGGCCAGCGCCTCCACGGTCCGCTTCGCCCCGGCCGCGCCCTTGCCGGCCTCCGCCGTGAGGGCGTCCAGCAGTTCCAGGGCGCGGCGGGCGAGGGCGAGCCGCCCGGTCTCGGCGGTCTGGTCGAGGCCGAGGAAGGCGGCGTGGGCCTCCAGCCGGTGCACCAGGTCGGCCGCGTGGTCGCGGTGGGCGCGGGCGGCTGCGATGATCTGGTGGGCGAACTGGTTGACCATCCGGCCGCGCCGCAGGGCGGGCGGTTTCTCCCCGAAGATCGTCTCGAAGCGCTGCCGCGCGGTCTCCCAGTCGGACTCGGCGGGCAGCGGCTGGCTGCGCAGCCCGTCGTGGTCCTTGATCGCGTTCAGTTCGGGCGCGGGGTCCAGGACGGTGCCGCCGCGCACCCACACCCGGTCGTCCATCTCGGCGAAGGCGGCGACGACGAGCCGGACCAGGAAGTCGGGCAGGCCGCGCGGGTCTGGCTCGTCCGTCCAGTCGGCCAGTTTCACCAGGGACAGGTCCCCGGTGACGCCCCGGGAGCGGGCGAGCTTGCGGAAGTGGTCGGCCCAGTAGCGGGACAGCTCGAAGTACGCCTCCTTCTGCTGCCCCAGGCGCAGGGGCCCGGCGACGCGCTGCATGAGCCCGCGGTCGCCGGCCGGGACCTCCACCCGCCCGTCGCGGGCCTCGGCGGCGGCCCGGACGTGGGCGAACACCCTCCTGGTGTCGGCGGGCCGGACGGCGGTGCCGGTCTCGTCGGGGTCGAGGTCGGGGTGGGCCGGGTACTGGTGGGCGAGCAGCTTGCCGGCGACGTGCCGGATGCCGTCGTACATGTTCTGCCCGAAGGACAGGGTCAGGTCGTCCACGTCCGGCAGGGCGACCAGGTGGTCGTCGAAGTCGGGCACCACGTCGGCGGCCTGCTTCCGGGCGAGCCCGTAGGCCTGCTTGAAGGCGCCCTTGACCTGCTTGAGCAGGGCCTCGCGCTGGGTCTCCAGCAGTCCCTTGGCGCGGCTGCGGTTGTCGGCGTTGAGGTGGCCGGCGTACTGGGTGTCGAAGCGGTGCTCGTCGGCGAGGGCCTTGTCGATGACGACCAGGCGCCGGAAGTCGGCGAAGCGCTGCGCGGACAGGTGCGCGGGCAGCCAGGCGACGGTGCGGGACCGCTCGCCCTGCTGCCGTTCGCGCAGCCGCTGGATGCGGTTGGCGTCCTCGACCGGGCCCCACTCGCCCTCGTCGAAGGGGAGGTCTATGGCGATGCGCCACAGGCCGTCCTGCTGCGGCATCAGGTCGTGGTCGGGCAGCTCGTCCTCATCGGCGACGTTGCCGAAGACGACCTCGGCGGTACGGGCGGTGCCGCGCCAGGTGAAGCCGAGCTGGTCGCTCAACTGGCCGTGCTCGACGCCCAGTTCCTCCGACAGCAGGCGCCGGGCGAGTGCGGCCCGGTTGCCGGGGTTGTCGTTGACCTGGGCGTTGGCGATGACGGAGTCCACGTCGACGCCGGACAGCTCCAGCCGCACACCGGGGTTGGCCTCGGTGCCGGTCTCCTTGATCTCGGGGAACCGGGCGGCCCACTCGGCGACCTTGTTCTTGATGATGCCGACCTCGGCGCCCGGGATGGGGGCGAGGACCGAGCCGTAATTGAGTGCGCCGAGCCGCCGGATGGTCAGCTCCGACAGCGCGGGCACGCTGGGCGCGAGCGCCGACAGCAGCAGGGTGCACACCAGCCGGTTGTCGCCGGTGAACGCCTGACAGCCGCCCAGCCGCCTGGGGTCGGTGATGGACTCGGGCCGGTTGCGGTACTGCTCGACGTCGTCCTCGGTGATGTCGTAGGAGCTGAGCAGATAGGGCCGCAGCTTGGTCCGGTAGAGCTTGTCGGCGGCCTCGAAGACGACCTTGAGGCTGTCGGTGAACGGCTTGTCGCCGCCCTCGGCGATCACCGGGTAGAGGTCGCCGACGGGGACGAGCTGCCCGAGGCGGATCTCGTTGCGGTGGTCGGCCAGGAGCTGGCCCATCAGCTTCAGACCGGTGCGGGAGCGCTGGAGCGCGGAGGAGATGTGGACGAGGGTGTCCATGAAGGCGGGCGAGAAGGGGTACGTCAGCCTGAACGACTCCTCGTCCGCGCCGGTGGTGCCCTTGTCGGAGCCCAGCAGGGTGTCCCAGACCTGCGCGCCGGCCCTCTTGGTCTGCGCGAACGCCTCGTCGACCAGCCTGGCCGCCTCGGCGTCCTTCGGCTTCAGCAGGCGGGCGTGGGCGATCTGCGGGAGGTTGCGGTCCTCCAGGGTGATCTTGTCGAACCGGCCGGAGGCCAGGTTCAGGGTGTCCTGGATGGACGACTCGGCCGCGCCGGACACCTCCTCGCCGACCAGCTCGCGCAGGTCGCGCTGGCGGGCGATGAACGACACCACGGGGATGGCGCGGCGGGCGTCGCCGCCCTCCACGAAGTTCGTGATCTTGCTGGCCTCGCGGGCCACGAACTTCTGGTCGTGGATGAGGGTGGCCAGCCACAGGATCAGCTCGTCCATGAACAGGATCAGGCCGTCGTAGCCGAGCGACTTGGCGTGCTCGGCGATCACGGACAGGCCGGCGTCCAGGGAGACGAAACCGTGCTCGTCCTCGGCGGCGTTCTTCGCGAAGCCGGGGAAGAGGTTGGTGCTGGCGTCGTTGACCAGCTTGGCCCGCAGCTCGGCCGGGGTGGAGGGGTTGAGGAGGTTGAGCGGGACATCCGCCTCGTGGTTCTCCTCGGCGGCGAGCGCGATGTCGAGGAGCTGCGGGGTCCAGGTGAAGCCCTCTCCCCACTCGTCCTCCTCGCCGCCGTCCGCGTCGCTGCCGCCCAGGCCCCGGATGACGGCCTCGTCGCCGTAGGTGGCGCGGTTGGCGCGGATGTCGTCGAAGAGGGAGTCGGTCCGGTACACCTGCGGGGTCGGCGCGTCCGGGTGCAGCTTCTTGACGTGGTGCACATAGCCGCCGAGGACGCGCTGCTCCAGGGCCTTCGCGCCGAGCATGTGGTACGGCACCAGCAGGAACCTCTTGCCGTCCGTGCTCAGCCACTCGTGCCGGGTCAGCACCGGGTCGAACTCGGTGCGGGCGCGGGCGGCCGGGTCGCCGCTGAGCAGCGCGTAGAGGACGGCCATGAAGTGCGACTTACCGGAACCGAACGAGCCGTGCAGATACGCCGCCTTGGAGCGGTGGCCGTCCAGCGCGGACTTGATGAGGGCAAGCGCCTCGTCGAAGTTCTCCAGCAGCCGCTCGGTGACGACGTAGTCCCTGAGCGCGTGCCGGGCGCCCTCGGGCGTCGTCGCCTCGGCGAGGGACAGCACGAAGTCCGAGGTGGAGATGGACTCCTTGATGTCGATGACATCGCGGAGGAGGGGCTGCTGGGCCATCGGGTTTTCTCGCTCTCCTTGCGGACGTGCGGTGTGCGGCTCTGCGGTGTACGGGCGGGCGGCGGGGGCGGGCCGGGGCCGGAGGCCCCGGGTCCGGCCCGCCTTCGGTTTCTTCCTTTTTCTACTGTTCCTGCTGCTTCCGCTACTTCTTCGCGGTGGCGCGGCGGCCTCGGGTGGCGGCCGGGGGCCGCCAGGCGCGCAGGTCGTCGTCGGTCAGGCCGTGCTCGCCCTGCTTGGTCTGGCGGTAGCCGGCGAAGAAGTCCGCCGGGGAGCCGCTGTAGGCCATGTCGAACTCGCCGTGCCACTGCTCCAGCCACGGCTGGAGCTCCAGCAGGCCCGCGAGGAACGGGGTGATCTCCTCGGTGGACAGCGCGGTGTTGGTGAAGTACGTGGCCAGCGCCTGGGCCTGCTCGCGGTGGTCCCAGCCCGCCCAGCCGTACAGCTCCGGGGTGGCGGCGTTGGTCTGGGAGTAGGAGATGAACCGCTCCTTGGGCACGTCCAGCTTGCCGCGCGCCTTCCAGTAGGAGGGGCGCAGGAAGTCGGCCGAGGTGTACTTCGGCGGGACGGGGATGGAGTCGCGGATCTTGCGCTTGGCGGGCTCGTCGGGGGCGGCGTCCTCCTGGCGCTGGAGGTCCCACACGTGCTCCCAATCGGCACGCTTCTTCAGCCCGGAGGGCTTGTAGCGCAGGGCGGCCAGGAACGGCACATGCTCGCCGCTGATCAGCTCCGCCACCACGGCCGCCAGTTCCTTGCGCGGGGCGTAGAGCTTGGCGACGGCGGTGAAGTCCTCGTCCTGGGAGAGGGCGTCGGTGAGGCGGGCCAGGGTGAGGAGGGTGGGCTGGCCGCTCTCGTCGAACCACAGCTCGCGGGCCTCCATCCGGTCCAGCAGCCACGAGCGCAGGGCCTTGTCCTGCATGGCGTCCCAGCCCTCGGTGGCCCACCGCCGCTTGTACTCCGGCCGCTCGATCATCCCGATCGCGCGGGAGGACTCGATGACATCGATCCGCTTCTGCACGACGGCCTGGTAGGCGGCCGGCCAGTGCGCGGGAATCTCGGTGATCGGGGTGGAACCGTGCCGCCGGAACCACTCATCCGACGCCTCCCCGGCGGCCACCTTGCGGGCGAGCACGATCTCGAACGCCCGCTCACCGAGGGCCAGTTCGGGGATGTTGGGATCGTCGGGGTCCTCGGAGACCCGCAGGTCCTCGTCATGCAGGCCGTAGAGGGTGTAGACCTGCCAGTCCAACTCCTCCTGCAACGCGATCATCCGCGCCCGCGCGACCTCCCACCGCGCCCGCGCCTCCCGCAGCACCCCGGCGGTCGGCACCGCCTCAGCGGCCACGGCCGCCGGACTGACGGCGGAGAGTCGCTGAGCGAGACTGTCAAGGGCCGTGGCGAGAGCGGTGGGGTACTCAGCGGGGAGCGGAAACTCCTGGAGCTTGGTTCCGGTGAACTCAAAGAACCGTTCCCAGTCGTCGCTCGTGAATCCGCCCCCTTCGCCTCGGATGCCTTTATCGTGACTCACCTGCTTGAGCCAGAAGCCAGCCGTGGAGCTGTTGAGCAGCCCGAGCAGCCGCAGGTGCTTCTCCTCGCTCGCCCCCTCCCGCAACTTGATCACCGGAGCGGACTGCTTGAATACCTTGCCGCCTCGATCCAGCGCGAAGTGGTTATGTGTGGCAACAAAAGCAAAAGTGATCGTAAGGGGTGTCCGAAGTTTATTTGGATAAATCTCCTGCCATTCGTACCAGGTGAGTCCGCGTTGAAGCATTGGAGTTCCGAAGCGGCGGCGCTTGGAGATGATTGACCAGTAAGGTTGTAGATAGCGCCGCGTTCCGGGGGTGGTCGAAATCGGAAGAACTTTGAAGTCCTCTGAGTACACCCAGGTTGCGTCGAATGATGGCTCCGCAAGGAAGTCCCGGATTACATCACCAGTGACCATGGGGCGAGTTTTTTCAATCCGATTGCGAGCTGCGCTTCCATTGGGTGGGAGCAGGTACAGGTCATCCTCGCCGGTGACTGAAGAGATGCCTGCTTCGGAGGAAATTTCCTTGAGGCGTCCCGCCGCATGTCGATCCAGGGAGTCGATCATCTCCTGGCCGCCGTCAGCCAACACCCATGGTTGCTTTCCGAAATGCTTCTCGCGTGACAGGTCGTCCACTGATGTCCACTGACTCGTTGATCCAGGCTTATCGATTTGTTCGACGATCGACTGCCAGACCAACCCGTTTTGAGCATTCTCCGGCGTTGAAGGCTCTCCCTGCACGCTTCGGACCGTGCGAATCGCCGCCACGCGCCCCTTCCCGGCGCGTCGCTTGCCAACCAGAATGACGGTTGGTGTTCCGTGCCCCGGGATGTAGGCGCCGGAGGTGTCGATCACCTCGGTCAGTTCAACCTTGTGGGCGAAGTACTCCTCGATCAGCTTGGTGCCGAATTCCCGCTTCATGAAGGAGTTGGCGGTGATCTGGCCGACCATGCCGTAGCCGCTGCCGTCCGGCTCCCCGGTCTTGGCCAGTTGGAAGAACCGCTCGGCGAAGGGAACCGACAGCGCGTACTTACCCGCGCAGGAGGCGTACAGCTCCCGGTACAGGGCGTTGAGCTTCTTGTCCTTGACCGTGATGTAGGGCGGGTTGCCGACCACCACGTGGTAGCGGCCCGGCTCCAGGATGCCGGGGTGGTCGTGGATGTCCTCGGTGGCGTAGGCGAAGGAGGCCAGCGGGTCGGCGGTGCCGTCCTCGTCGCCGCCCAGGGTCAGCTCCAACTGCCGGGCCTTGATCAGGGAGTCGCCCACCGCCAGGTGGATCGGCCAGTCGTACTTGGCCGCTTCCTCCAGCGTCCGCATACCCGCCGCGGCCATGGCGGCGACCAGCAGGCGGAAGCGGGCGATGGCCACCGCGAAGGGGTTGATGTCCACGCCGTGCACCGAGTCCAGCGCGGCCCGGACCCGCTCGTGCACGTCCCTGCCCGGCTGTCCCTCGCCCCGCAGCCGCACCAGCCGCCGGAAGGCACCGAGCACGAAGTGGCCCGACCCACAGGTCGGGTCGATCATCTTCAGGCCCTCGTACCCGAACTCCCGCACCGCCGGGTTCATGGTGCGGTCGAGGATGAACTCCTCCACGAACTCCGGCGTCTGCAGCAGCGCGTACGTCTTCCGGGCCGCCTCGCTGAGGTCCTGGTAGAGGTCGCCCAGGAAGCGGGTGTCCCACCCTTCCGTGCCGTCCTCGCTCAGCGGGTCGGTGAAGTCGTGGACGAGGGCGCCCGCCTCGTCCCGCTGCCGCCAGAACTCGACCAGCTCGCGGGCGCCGTCGTGGGAGAGCGGGATCTGGTACAGCGGGTTGCGCCGCCGGTCGAACAGGAGGCGGCCCGCCTGCCCCGCGCCCAGCTCCTCGAAGGCGCTCTCCAGCCAGCCCCGGTACGTCGGATCCGCGTCCGTCTCCACGTAGTGGTCGTAGCGGGCCTCGGCCAGCTCGCGCCGGTCGGCGTCCGGTCCGGTCAGGTACGGCTCGGGGATGAGGTGGTTGTCCTCGCAGAACCGCACGAACACCGTGCCCAGCACCCACGCCACCGCGACCTGCGTGACCCGCTCGTCCAGCCAGGAGGTCCACGTCGCCGCCGTACGGCCGAGCTTGCGCGCCTGGTCGTACTCGGCGCGCAGCCGCGCCCCGACCTCACCGAGCGCCCTCACCTGCTTGCCGAGGTCGGTCTCGACCGCCTTGACCTGCTGCCTCAGGTCGTCCAACAGGGCCTTGCGATCGATCACTTCGCGTCTCCCTCGACACCACTCGTCACGTTCTCGCCGGACCCCCGATGGGCGTTGCCCACCCAGGTGTCCGGAAGCTGGATCCACTCCCCCAGGCCGGCCTGGTACGGCACGGCCACCTGCCCGAGCCTGGGCTCGCGCGAGGGGTCGGCCTGCGGGACCAGGAGCCACAGGCCCCGCCCGCCCCGCCGGGCCGCCGACGCCAGCCGGTCCAGGACGCCCATCGCGTCGTACCGGGCGAACACCCCGGCCTCCGTCAGCAGGACCGGGCCCGCCGCGCCGCCGCTCCCGTCGCCGCTTCCGTCACCGCCGTCGCCCAGCAGCTCCGCGATCCGCGGCTCGACGAGCCCCCAGGCCGTCCGCGCGTACTCCGCGAACCGCACCGCGCCCTTCGAGCCCGGCTCGGCGGCGTCCGCCTTGAGCAGGGTCTCCCAGGTGGGCTTGGTGCCCGGCGTGACCTGCGCGCGCAGGCCCTCAAGGAACAGCTCGGTCACCGAGACGATCCGCGCGCCCAGACGTTCGGCGCCCAGTTCCCGCACCGCGTCCCGTACGAGCTGCTGCCGGACCGTCAGCACCCGGTAGCCGTCCCGGCGGGCCGAGGCGGTGAGCCGTTCCTCCGCGCGCACCGCGCCCGCGAGCTGCGGGTCGTCCGCGTACCGCGTCACGGTGCCGACGCGGGTGGACTGCCGCCAGGCGCCCGTCGTGAGGTAGCTGGAGGCGTCGTCCACCCGCGTCGGCAGGTAGCGCAGCGTGCCCGTGTCCTCGCGCGTTTTGAGCGACAGCTCGAAGCCCGCGTCGCGCAGTGCCTTGGTGAGCGGGCCGCCGGTCGGCAGGTCGTGCGTCGTGCCGCCGCGCCCGTCCGGGGCGACCAGCTCGGGGAAGCGGGCGCGGACCCGCTCGTGGATCTCCTCGCCGGTCAGGCCGGGCTGCCTGCCCTCGGGCACGCCCGGGATCCAGCGGACGAGTCCGGCCTGGGTCAGCCGCAGGGCGCGGACGAGCGGCAGGTCGCGCGGGTAGATCTCCAGGCGCGGGGTGGCGGCGGCGTTGACGGAGGCGGCGGCGGCCAGTTCGACCATGCGCCGCTCGTCCCAGTCGACCGTGCCGGGCGGCACGGTCACCGCGCCCAGCTCCGCCAGCACGGTCGTGGCCGTCGGCAGGGTGTCCAGCCTGGCGAGACGGTCGGCCGCCCTGCCGAGCCTGGCCGCGTAGTCCAGCAGGCCGGGCGCGGTCGGGGTGTCCGGTGCGTCGTCCTCGCGCACGTCCAGGGCCAGCAGGCCCGCGCCGAGGGACTCCTCGGTGGCCCTGCGGTTGGGCTGGTGCTGGAACTCGGCCTCGTCGGGGACGAGTTGCTCAACCTCGACCACGGCGCGCACGGCCGCCAGCGCCAGCGCGCGCCGCTGCTCGCGCTCGGAGAGCTGGCTGCCGCGCCGCACGGCGAGGGCGTCGGCTATCTCGACGGCGGAGGCGACGCGCCCCATGCCCGCGAGCAGGTCGAGGATCTCGTCGCGCAGGGCGCGGACGGCCGCGTCGCCCTTCCAGCGCTTGCGCTCCTCCTTGAGCATCTGCGGGATGCGCCCGGCGCTGAGCCCCAGCGCCTCGGCGACGTCCTTCTGCCTGGGCCAGACCCCGATGCCCGGCAGGACTCCGTGTTCGTCGGGCAGGCGCAGCAGCAGCCGCACCATCTCGGCCTTGTTTCGGTTGGAGCCGTTGTTGTTGACCGGCGGGACGAGGATCGTGGCGAGGGCGTCGAGGCTGACCGAGCGCAGGGCGCGGGCCGACAGGCCGCCGGCGGCGTCGGCCGCCGCCAGGTCGCCCGCGAGGGCGGACTCGGCGGCGGTGAGCTGCTCCAGCTCCTCCTTCGCCTCCGCCCGGCCCTCGGGGGTGAGCGGCGAGACGGGTGTGCCGCGCAGCCTCTCGCCCCACTCCCGCTGCCGCCGCTGCACCTCGTTGCGGGTCTTGGCGCCCAGGCCCGGGGCGTTGACGAGCTTGCGGCGGCTGTAGTCGAGGAGTTCGCCGACGGTGCTGATGCCCAGGCCGTAGAGGAAGGACTGGGCCGCGCCCGTGAGGCCGGAGACGGTCAGCGGGGTGTCGCGGGTGACCTCGGCGGCGAGGCGGTCGCGCTGCTGCTCGGCGGTCTCCGGCTCGGCGTCCGCGATGGCGCCGAGGGGGGCCGCCCCGGCCGTGCCGGGGCCCGCGGCGGAGCCGGTGGCGGCCGGGGC
>NZ_JAKMAY010000120.1:0-15899 GCF_022015835.1 Streptomyces sp. ICN903
GCCTGCGGTTCGGGCTGGGCCTGGGGCTCGGGCTGCGCCGGGGCGGGAGCCTGGGCCGGAGCGGCACCGGCGGCGCCGATCACGGCCAGCTTCGCGCCGACCTCCGCCGTCTCGTCCTCGCCCACCACGATCTCCAGCAGGGTGCCGGAGGCGGGGGCCGGGATCTCGGTGTCGACCTTGTCGGTCGACACCTCCAGCAGCGGCTCGTCGGCCTCGACCTCCTCGCCGACCGACTTCAGCCAGCGGGTGACGGTGCCCTCGGTGACGGACTCGCCGAGCGCCGGCAACACCACATCGGTGCCCTCCGCCGCACCGCCGGACGGGGCGGCCTGCTGCGGAGCCTGAGCCTGGGCGGGCTCGGGCTGCGCCTGCGGCTCGGGCTGCGCCTGGGGCTCGGGCTGGGCCTGGGGCTGCGCGGGGGCGGCCTGCGGCTCGGGAGCCGGAGCCTCGGCCTGGGCGGGCGCCTCGGCCGGAGCGCCGCTTCCGTCGTCGATCACGGCCAGCTCGGCGCCGACCTCGACCGTCTCGTCCTCGGCGACCTTGATGGAGGACAGGGTGCCGGAGGCGGGGGAGGGGATCTCGGTGTCGACCTTGTCGGTCGACACCTCCAGCAGGGGTTCGTCGGCCTCGACGTGCTCACCCTCGGCCTTCAGCCAGCGGGTGACGGTGCCCTCGGTGACGCTCTCGCCGAGCGCCGGCAGGGTTACGGAAACCGCCATGGTTTCGGTTGCTCCTAACGAAAAGTGCGAATGGCGTGGTGCTCTCGCGCCCGGGAGGATCAGTCGTGGGAGTGCAGCGGCTTGCCGGCCAGGGCCAGGTGGGCCTCGCCGAGGGCCTCGTTCTGCGTCGGGTGCGCGTGGACGAGCTGCGCGACCTCGGCGGGCAGAGCCTCCCAGTTGTAGATGAGCTGGGCCTCGCCGACCTGCTCGCCCATCCGGTCACCGACCATGTGGACGCCGACCACGGCACCGTCGCGGACCTGGACGAGCTTGATCTCGCCCTGCGTCTTGAGGATCTTGCTCCTGCCGTTGCCGCCGAGGTTGTACTTCAGCGTCACGACCTTGTCCGCGCCGTGGATCTCCTTGGCCTTGGCCTCGGTCAGACCGACGGAGGCGACCTCGGGGTGGCTGTAGGTCACGCGCGGCACGCCGTCGTAGTCGATCGGCACGACGTCCATGCCGGCCAGCCGCTCGGCCACCAGGATGCCCTCGGCGAAGCCGACGTGGGCGAGCTGGAGGGTCGGGATGAGGTCGCCGACGGCCGAGATGGTGGGCACGTTGGTGCGGCAGTACTCGTCCACCAGGACGTAGCCGCGGTCCATGTCGACCCCGGCCTCCTCGTAGCCCAGCCCCTGCGAGACCGGACCGCGGCCGATGGCGACGAGCAGCAGCTCGGCCTCGTACTCCTTGCCGTTGGCCAGGGAGACCTTCACACCGTTGTCGGTGTACTCCGCCTTCTCGAAGAAGGAACCGAGCGAGAACTTGATGCCGCGCTTGCGGAAGGCGCGCTCCAGCAGCTTGGAGCTGTTCTCGTCCTCGGCCGGCACCAGGTGGGGCAGGCCCTCGACGATGGTGACGTCGGTGCCGAAGGACTTCCACGCGGAGGCGAACTCGCAGCCGATGACGCCGCCGCCCAGGATGACGACGGACTGCGGCACGCGGTCCAGCTTCAGCGCGTGGTCGGAGTTGATGATCCGGTTGCCGTCGATCTCCAGACCCGGGATCGACTTGGGCACCGAGCCGGTGGCCAGCAGGATGTGCCGGCCCTCGTAGCGCTGCCCGTTCACGTCCACCGAGGTCGGGGAGGAAAGGCGGCCCTCGCCCTCCACGTAGGTGATCTTGCGGGAGGCGATCAGCCCCTGCAGGCCCTTGTACAGGCCCGAGATCACACCGTCCTTGTACTTGTGGACGGCCGGCATGTCGATGCCCTCGAAGGTGGCCTTGACGCCGAAGCCGGCGCTCTCGCGCGCGGAGTCGGCCACCTCGCCGGCGTGCAGCAGGGCCTTCGTCGGGATGCAGCCGTAGTGCAGACAGGTACCGCCGACCTTGTCCTTCTCGATCAGGGCGACGTCCAGACCCAGCTGCGAAGCCCGCAGGGCAGCGGCATAACCGCCGCTACCGCCTCCGAGGATCACTAGGTCGAAAACGGTGCTGGCGTCGTTCGCCACGTCACGTCCTCCATGCATGGGTACGCCGGAGCCGGTCCGTCGGAGACCGGGCGGCTGTATGTTCGGCCGCTTCTTGCTCGGCCCTGTGGGTTGAGCGGGCCCTGTCCTGCCGAGACAACATCTTTGCACTTGTCGGCGGACAGTGGGACGCCGGGCCGGTGTCCCAGCCCCTCATACCCAGATGAACAGGAGGATTGCGAGCGGGTACGCGTGTCTACCGGACAGTAGGCCGACCGGGATCGCTCACAGCGAACGTGCCGGGACGGGAGCGGGCCGGAGCCGGACGCGACGCGCGCCGGGGCCCCGGGGGCTTTCCGCCCCCGGGGCCCCGGCGGTGCGGCCCTCACAGGGGCCGCCGGGCGACCGTCAGAGAACGTCCCCCGCCGCGGCGCGCTCGGCGAGGCGGACCAGGGTGCGCACCGCGCATCCGGTGCCGCCCTTGGGGGTGTAGCCGAAGGGGCCGGACTCGTTGAAGGCCGGACCGGCGATGTCCAGGTGCGCCCAGGCGGTGCCCTCGGCGACGAACTCCTTCAGGAACAGGCCGGCCACCAGGCCGCCGCCCATCCGCTCGCCCATGTTGGCGATGTCGGCGATCGGCGAGTCCATGCCCTTGCGCAGATGGCCGGGGAGCGGCATCGGCCACGACGGCTCGCCCACCTCGGTCGCGCTGTCGTGGACGGCCGTGCGGAAGGCGTCGTCGTTGGCCATCACGCCGAACGTGCGGCCGCCCAGCGCCAGCATCATCGCGCCGGTCAGGGTCGCCACGTCCACCACCGCGTCCGGCTTCTCCTCGCAGGCCCGGGTCAGGGCGTCGGCCAGCACCAGGCGGCCCTCGGCGTCGGTGTTGAGCACCTCGACCGTCTTGCCGCTGTACATGGTCAGGACGTCGCCCGGCCGGGTCGCGGTGCCCGAGGGCATGTTCTCCGCCAGCGCCAGCCAGCCGGTGACGTTCACCCGCAGACCCAGGCGGGCGGCGGCGACCACGGCGGCGAAGACGGCGGCGGCACCGCTCATGTCGCACTTCATGGTCTCGTTGTGGCCGGCCGGCTTGAGCGAGATGCCGCCCGAGTCGTAGGTGATGCCCTTGCCGACCAGGGCCAGGGTCTTCTTCGCCTTGGAGTGGGTGTAGGACAGGCGCACCAGGCGCGGCGGGTTCGCAGAGCCCTGCCCGACGCCGATGATGCCGCCGTAACCGCCCTTGGCCAGCGCCTTCTCGTCCAGCACCTCCACCGTCAGCCCGTGCTCCTTGGCCGCGCTCTGCACGGCGGCGGCGAAGGACTTCGGGAACAGGTCGTTGGAGGGGGTGTTGACCAGGTCGCGGGCGCGGTTGACCTCAGCGGCCAGCACCTCGGCCCGCTCGGCGGCGGCCTTGTGCGCCTTGTCGCGGGGCTTGGCCCCGAGCACGGTGACCTCGGCGAGCGGGGCGCTCCTGTCGCCGTCCCCGCCCTTGCCGTCCCTGCCCTTCTTCCCCTTGGAGGCGCCCTTGCCGCCCTTGGCGTTCCTGTCCTCCTTGCCGCGGTACTCGGTGAAGGAGTAGGCGCCCAGCAGCGCGCCCTCGCAGACGGCGGCCAGGGACGCCTCGTCCCCGGCCGGCAGGGCGAAGCCTGCCTTCTTCCGGCCGGCCAGCGCGCGGGCGGCCGCACCGGCCGCGCGGCGCAGCGCCTCCGGCTCGTACGGCCCGTCCCCCTCCGGCGCGTCACCGAGCCCGACCGCCAGCACCAGGTCGGCCTTCACCCCGTCCGGGGCGGGCAGCTTGGTGACCTCCCCCTCGCCGCCCGACGCGCCGAGGGTCTCCAGAACGCCGGCCAGGGAGTCGCCGAACGCCTGGTCCAGGGTCTCGCCGCCCGGAGCGACCACAGGCCCGTCCGGGCCCTTGGCCACACCGACGACGACGGCGTCCGCGCGCAGCGTCGCGGCGGACGAGGAACTGAGAGTGAGAGCAGACACAGTGGTGGGAATCCCTCTTCCGATGGGCAAGCCGAGTGGATGTGCACGGCTTCGGGCACGGGCCGAGCCTACGTCGCGGCCCGAAGCGCCCCGCCGTCGGCTCCGGGCGGTGGTTTCCGTGCACCGCTCGGAACCGGTGGCGGGGCGTGACGGAAGCACGGACCGTCCCGCGGAATTCTCCGAGGGGGGTCAACCCAGCGCAAGCACCACCAGGCAGGCGGTCAGCGCGGTTTCGCCCACCGCGCCGAAGACGTCGCCGGTCACCCCGCCCAGTCGGCGGCGGCAGCGGGCCAGCAGCAGATGCGCCGAGCCCAGCGCCACCACGACCGCCGCGGCGCACCGCACGGCCCCGTACGGTCCCCACAGCGCCCCCGCGCCCGCCGCCGCCGAGACCACCGCCGCACAGGTCAGGACGGCGGCCCGCGGGGGCACCGCACCGGCGACCGCCGCGCCCAGCCCGCCGGGGCGGGCCGCGGGGACGCCCTCGCGGGCGGTGAGCGTCAGCGCGGCGCGCGCGGCCACCGCGGAGACGGTCACCGCGACCGCGGCCCACGCCCAGCCGGCGGCGTACACCCCGGCCACCGCCGCCACCTGGGCGAGCAGCACCAGCAGCAGGGTGACCACCCCGAACGGGCCGATGTCGGAGCGCTTCATCACCTCCAGCGCGCCCTCGGCGGGGCGGCCGCTGCCCAGGCCGTCGGCGACGTCCGCGAGCCCGTCCAGGTGCAGACCGCGCGTCAGCACGGCGGGCACCGCGACGGTGGCGACCGCCGCGAGCAGCGGTGAGGCGCCCAGCAGCAGCGCGACACCCCCGGCGGCGGCCGCGCACAGCCCGGCCACCAGGCCCACCAGCGGGGCGCACACCATGCCCGCGCGGGCCGCGGCCCGGTCCCAGCGGGCCCCGGAGACCGGCAGCACGGTGAGCGTGCCGAAGGCGAAGCGCACCCCGTCCCGCACGCCGGCGGACGGCGGGGCGGGTGGCGGCGGGGCGGGCGGCGGATGCCGCGGCGGTGGGTCCTGCGGCGGCTGCGGGACGGAGTCCACGGGCTCTCCTGCGTTCTGCCTGCGAGAGGACGGCCGGGCTCGGCCGGCGTACGGGCTCAGGTGGCGGACCGGCTCAAGCGGCGGACCGGCTCAGGTGGCGTCGAGCGCCCGCGCGGCTCCGGCCCGGTCCGCGTCCGGCCCCGCCGGCGCGGCGCCCTCCTGCCCTTGAAGCTCCTGACGCACCGGCAGCTCCGCCGCCAGCGCGGCCGCGGCCCGGACCAGGGGGAGGGCGAGCAGCGCGCCGGTGCCCTCGCCCGCGGTGACGCCGTGGTCCAGCAGCGGGTCGAGCGCCATCCGGTCCAGTGCCTTGGCCTGCGCGGGCTCCCCGCTCGCCGAACCGGCCAGCCACCAGTCCGGCGCCCGGAACGCCACGCGCTGGGCGACCAGCGCGCACGCGGCGCCGACCACGCCGTCGAGGACCACGGGGGTGCGGCGCACGGCCGACTGGAGCAGGAAGCCGGTGATCGCGGTCAGGTCCGCCCCGCCGACGGTCGCCAGCAGCCTCAGCTGGTCCCCCAGGACGGGCCGGGCGCGGCGCAGCCCGTCGCGGATCGCCGCGCACTTGCGCATCCAGGCCAGGTCGTCGATGCGCCCGCCGCCGCGGCCGGTGACCACGGAGGCGTCGGTGCCGCACAGGGCGGCGACCAGCACCCCGGCCGCCGTGGTGCCGCCGACGGAGATGTCGCCCAGGACCACCAGATCGGTCCCGGCGTCGGCCTCCTCGTCGGCGACGGCCATCCCGGCCCGGAAGGCGCGCTCGGCCTCCTCGGCGGTCAGGGCGTCCTCGGTGTCCAGACGTCCGCCGGAGCGCCGCACCCGGTGGCGGGTGACCTCCGCGGGCAGCTCGCCCGGGTCGCAGTCCAGCGACATGTCGACGATCCGCAGCGGCACGTCGAGGCGGCGCGCCAGCACCGCCGCCGGACTCGTGCCGTCCAGGGCGGCGCGCACCAGGGCGTGCGCGCCCCCGGCGGGCCGGGCGGAGACGCCCAGCCGGGCCACCCCGTGGTCCCCGGCGAACAGCACGGCCTTCGGCCGCGAGACGGGCTCCACGGGGACGCGGCCCTGCGCCGCCGCCAGCCACTCGCCCAGTTCGTCCAGCCGCCCCAGCGCCCCGGCCGGCAGGCCGGTCCGGGCGCGCCGCTCCTCGGCGTCCCGGCGGACGCCGCTGTCGGGACGCTCGATGAGGTCGCCGAAGTCGTCGAGATTCAGGCTGCCGTCGCTCATGGGGGCGACACTACCGTTCCCCGTACGGCCCCCGGCCGGCGCTCAGCCGCGCAGCGGCAGGGCGGTGCCCGCCGTGACCAGCAGGACGTGTTCGCACTCGGCCGCCACCGCCGCGTTCAGCCGGCCCAGCTCGTCGCGGAAGCGGCGGCCGGCGGCGGTGGCGGGCACCACGCCCGAGCCGACCTCGTTGCTGACCGCCACCACCGTGCGGGAGGCGGCGCGGAAGGCCGCGACCAGGGCGCCGGTCCGCCCGGCCAGCGCGCGGGGGGCCTCGCCGCTCCTCCAGCGGCCGTCGTCCCAGGCGCCGGCGCGGTCCATCGCGTCGGTCAGCCACAGGGCCAGGCAGTCGACCAGCATCGGCGGGGCGTCCTCGGCGGTGAGCAGTGGCACCAGGTCGCAGGTCTCGGCCGTGCGCCAGGAGGGCGGGCGGCGCTCCCGGTGGGCGGCCACCCGGGCCGCCCACTCCCGGTCGCCGTCCCGGGTGCCGCCCGTGGCGACGTACAGCACGTCCGGGAAGGCCGCCAGTCGCCGCTCGGCCTCGGCGGACTTGCCCGAGCGCGCGCCGCCCAGGACCAGCGTGCGCCGGGGCAGATCGGGGACCGCCCGGTAGTCGCCGACCACCACCGTGGCCCCGTCCGGCTCGGTCCGCGCGCCCGCGGCGGCCAGCCGCCGGTGCAGCTCGGGGCCGGGCGGAACGTCGTGGTCGATGTGGACGGCCAGCACGTCCGTGGTCGGGCCCACGGCCCCGGCCGCCCGCAGCCGGGCGAGCGCGTCGGGACGGTCCAGGACGTCCATCAGCACCAGGGCGTACGGGGCGCGGGAGCCGTCGGACGGCGGGTCCGCGAGGCCGGCTCCCGGCGGCAGGTACAGCAGGCGCTCGCCGTCGGGCCCGCCGATCTCGTACCCGGTGCCCGGCGCGTCCAGCGCCACCGCCCGCACCCGGTGGCCGCTGATCAGCGTCAGCCTCCGCCCCTCGGGCACCCGCACCGGCGCGGGCAGCCCGGCCGGAACCTCCGGGGCCGGCCCCTGGCCGGGCCCTTCGGGGGAGTGGGACAGCAGCACCTGCCGCACACCGTGCAGCGAACTGCCCGCGCGGGCGGCCGCCAGTGCGGGGCCGGGGGTCAGGTCGAGCAGCAGGACGCCGTCCACGAGCAGCGCGGTCGCCGCCCGCGCCCGGTCACGTGCGGCGGTGGCGCAGGCCGCGCAGGGGCAACCGGGTCTGGGGAGACCGGCGGGGGCGCCGGTGCCGAGCAGAGTCAGTTCCACGGCACGATCGTCTCGCGCCCGCCGGGCCGCCGCGCGAGGGGGGCGGGGCCGGTCCGCGCGGATCGGCCGGGCAGGGCCTAGTCTGCGGACAGCGGGACAGGATCTGTGGACGTACGGCGGCAGCCGGCGCGGTACGGCACGGGGACGGGCCGCGGACAGGGTACGGACAAGGGACAGGGGAGGCGCACATGGCGTGGACGTGGCGGTTCGAGAAGGCCGACGGCACGGAGACGGAGCCGGCCGTCCGGCCGGAGGAGTTCTCCACCCAGGGGGACGCGGAGAGCTGGATCGGCGAGACCTGGAGGGAACTGCTGGAGGGCGGCGTCGAGCAGGTGAGGCTGCTGGAGGACGGCACCGAGATCTACGGGCCCATGAGCCTGAGCGCGGCCGAGGAGGCCTGAGGGCCCGGGGTCGGCGGAGACCGGCGGGGGCCGGCCCTCGCGCGGCCGGCCCCCGCGTGCCCGGGCGTGTGCGTCCGGGGTCTCCGCGACCCCGGTCCCGCCGTACCGTCAGCGCTCGCCCAGGGTGACCGCGACGGTCCGCTCCCCGCCGCCGCGCCGGTAGGTGATCTTCACCTCGTCGCCCGGCTCACGGGAGGCCAGCGCCTCCGCCAGCGCGGTGGTGTCCGGGATCTCCTCGCCGCCGAGCCCGACGATCACGTCGCCCGCCCGGAGGCCGGCCTCGTCCGCCGCGCCGCCCTCCTCGGTCTCCACGATCGCGACCCCGGCGGGCCGGTAGTCCTCGCCCAGGACGGTGCGCACCGTCGCCTCGATCGCCGCCTCGTCGGAGTCGACCACCTCGCCGTGCTCGATCATCTGGTCGGCCAGATGCCGGACGGTGTCGGAGGGGATGGCGAAGCCCAGGCCCGGAGCCGTGCCGCCGTCCCCGCCGGGGGAGCGGGCGGCCAGGGTGGGCACGCCGATGACGCGGCCGGAGAGGTCGACCAGCGCACCGCCGCTGTTGCCCGGATTGATCGGCGCCGAGGTCTGGATCAGGTTGCCGATGGTGGCCTCGGCGCTTCCCTCGCTGATGGCGCGGCCGGTGGCCGAGATGATCCCCTCGGTGACGCTGGAGGACAGCCCCAGCGGGTTGCCCATGGCCAGGACGATCTGGCCGACGTCCACCTCACCCGAGTCCCCGAAGGTCGCCGGGCGCAGGCCGCCGGGCGGGTCGGTGAGCTTCACCACCGCCAGGTCCTCCTCCGGATAGCTGGCGACCAGCTCCGCGTCCAGTTCGTCCCGCCCGGTGGCCATGGTGATCCGGAACCGCTCGGCGTCCCCCACCACATGGGCGTTGGTGACGATGTGGCCCTCGCCGTCGTAGACCACGCCCGAGCCCAGCCCCTCCCCGGTGGTGACCTGGACGACGGACGGCAGGACCTGGTCGACCACCTTCTGGAAGGACTCCTGCAGGTCGCCGGCCGTGGCCGGAACGGGGACGGTGGCGCTGGGGGAGGGCGAGGCGCCGGCGTCGCCGGGGGAGTCCGAGCCGGTGCAGCCGGCGAGCAGCACGGCGGCCGCGCACAGGGCGGCGGCGCCCTGCGCGCGGCGCCCGCCGCGCGATGGGGAACGGGTCATGGGAACGGGTGCCCCCTTGCTGGTCTTCCGCGGGTCTTCCACTGGTCCGCGCGGCCGGCACGACCGGACCGCGGAGTGTCCGGGTCCCCACGGGGGAGCGGCCGGAAACGCGGCGCGTGCGGGGACCGTCCGCGGCACGCCGGCCGCGCGGGGGACGGGACGCTCAGCCGCGTGCGGCGCACAGGTGCAGCAGGGCCGCCACCGCGCGGTACGGATCGGTGCGCCCGGCCCGCTCCTCGGCGGCCAGCAGCCGCTCACCGGCCTCGCCGCCGGGCAGGGGGCGGTCCTCACCGGTGAAGACCCGCACCCCGTACCACCGGTGCACCGGGGTGCTCATCCCGGCCAGGGTGGCGGTCAGCGCCTCGCGGCGCAGGGGGCGCTCGGCCGGGCCGGGCGGTGCGAGGCGGGCCAGGGCGCCGGCCCAGTCGCCGGCCAGCCCCGGCCGCATGGCCGCCGCCTCGGTGTTGGGCACCAGCAGCGACAGCAGCCCGCCGGGGGCCAGCACCCGGCCCAGCCCGGCCAGCAGCGGGCCCGCCTCGTCGCCGGGGGCCAGTACTCCGTGGCAGAGCACCACGTCGAAGGAGCCGGGCAGGAAGTGCGCGCCGGTGCTGCGGCTGTCGCCCGGGACGACGCGCATCCGCTCCCGTATGCCCGCCGGCTCCCCCTCGAGGCTCCGGCGTACGGCGTCCGCCAGGGCGGGGTCGGACTCCAGGCCGGTCACCTCGTGCCCGGCGCGGGCCAGCGCCAGGGCCTGCAGCCCGTGGCGCAGCGCCACGTCCAGGACGCGCAGCCGCCGCCCCACGGGGAAGCGCGAGGTGATCTGCTCCTCCAGCTGCCGGGCGACCAGCGCCTGCCCCACGGCGTCGTCGTGGCGCAGGGCGCCGCGCGGTGCGTCGCGCCGTGCGTCGCGCGGTGTGTCCGCGTGGTCCTCGTCGTGTCGTACGGCTGTGTCCATCGATGGGTCCGCCGGTGGTCCGTCACTGCTTGGCCGGGACAAGGGCTCCACTTCGCGCACCGTCAGCGGCGCGGGGCCTCGCCGCGGGCGATCTGCGGCTTGGGCAGCCGCATACGACGCATCTGGAGGGTGCGCATCAGCGCGTAGGCCACCGCACCCCGCCGGTTCTCGTCGGGGAAGCGCTCGGCCAGAGCCTTCTTCAGCCGGAAGCCGGTGAGGACGGAGTCGACCACGATCATCACGATGACGCCCAGCCACAGCAGCAGGGAGGCGTTCTTCACCTGCATCGACGGCACCATGCTCAGGATCAGGATGACCACGGCCAGCGGCAGGAAGAACTCCGCGACGTGCCACTTGGCGTCGACGAAGTCGCGGGTGTAGCGCCGCACCGGGCCGCGGTCGCGGGCCGGCAGGTAGCGCTCGTCGCCGCCGGCCAGGGCCTCGCGCTGCCGCGCCAGTTCGGCGCGACGGGCCTCGCGGGCGCGCCGGGCGGCCTCCTTGCGGTCGGCCGGCGGCTTGGCCACGGCACGGCGCAGCGCCTCGGCCTCGCTGCGCTTGGGCGTGGGGCGGCCCTTGGGGGCCTGCGGGTCACGGCGCTGCTTGGTCAGCTCCGCGCTCTCCCGGGGGGACGCGGTCTGCTCATCACGAGAACGGCTTCGGAACACACTGCCAAGAGTACGGGGCGACCAGGTGTGGCCCCCACCCCCACGGGGAACGATCCGGCAACGGCGGGTCGCCGTACCCCCTGCTACTTCCTGGGCGGGAGAAACACCGTTCGCCGATCGTCCTGGAGGAGGAGCACTTCCGGGTCCGAACAGTGCGGTAATGGAAGCAGGGCCCGTAGGGTGGGACCTGTCGGTGTGCGAGGTTCAGTCCGTCTTCGAAGGGGGCGCGCGAAGCCCATGAGCGGTGTCATGAAGCGTATGGGGATGATCTTCCGCGCGAAGGCCAACAAGGCCCTGGACCGGGCCGAGGATCCGCGCGAGACGCTCGACTACTCGTACCAGAAGCAGCTCGAACTGCTGCAGAAGGTGCGCCGCGGGGTCGCCGACGTGGCGACCTCCCGCAAGCGGCTGGAGCTCCAGCTCAACCAGCTCCAGGGCCAGTCCTCCAAGCTGGAGGACCAGGGCCGCAAGGCACTCGCCCTCGGCCGCGAGGACCTGGCGCGCGAGGCGCTCTCCCGCCGCGCCGCCCTCCAGCAGCAGGTGACCGATCTGGAGCAGCAGCACCAGACGCTCCAGGGCGAGGAGGAGAAGCTCACCCTCGCCGCCCAGCGCCTCCAGGCCAAGGTGGACGCCTTCCGCACCAAGAAGGAGACCATCAAGGCCACCTACACCGCCGCCCAGGCCCAGACCCGCATCGGCGAGGCCTTCTCCGGCATCTCCGAGGAGATGGGCGACGTCGGTCTGGCCGTCCAGCGGGCCGAGGACAAGACCGCGCAGCTCCAGGCCCGGGCCGGGGCGATCGACGAACTGCTCGCCTCCGGGGCCCTGGACGACTCCAGCGGACTGGCCAAGGACGACATCGCGGCAGAGCTGGACCGCATCTCCGGCGGCTCCGACGTGGAGCTGGAGCTCCAGCGCATGAAGGCCGAGCTGGCCGGCGGCACCGGCGGCGACCGGCAGGCCATCGAGGGCGGGCAGGAGCAGGCCGCGCAGCCCCGGGAGCAGTCCCAGCAGGCGCCGCGGTCCCAGGACGCTCCCCGCTTCGACAAGCAGTAGCAGCAGCGGTGCGCCGGGGAAGCATCACCCCCGGCGCACCGGGCACCCGTCCTCCGGGAAGCCCGGAAGGAGATCGCCGTGATCGTACGGATCATGGGGGAGGGGCAGGTCAGGCTGGACGACAGCCATCTGCCCGGCCTGAACGCACTGGACGACGAGCTGCTCCACGAGATGGAGCACGGTGACGAGGCGGGCTTCCGCCGCACCCTCAACGCCCTGCTGGACGCCGTGCGCTCGCTGGGCGCGCCCCTGCCGGACGACGCCCTGGAGCCCTCGGACCTGATCCTGCCCGAGCCCGGCGCCACGCTGGAAGAGGTGCGCGCCATGCTGGGCGAGGACGGGCTGTTCCCCGCCGACGCCCCCGCCTGAGGGGCCGGGAGCCGCCCGCACCGGCGGGCGGGCGTCACGGGAACGCGGCGGAGGGGATGTACGGCGACGGCGGCCGCATCCCGCGCAGCCCCACCCAGCCCGCGGTGTCCGGCTCCAGCCCGGCGGCCAGCCCGACGTCCAGGGCCCACTGCTGCTCGGCGGTCAGCCCCTCGATCCGCACCCGGCGGCCCTCGCCAGCAGCCCCCAGGGCGGCGGTCAGCAGCCGGGTGGCCAGCCGCCGCGAGGTCGCGCCCAGCAGCTCCACCCGGACCTCGGAGCCGGCGCCCCCAGGGCCCCCGGGGGCGCCGGAGATGTAGCAGTAGCCGCTGCCGGCGAAGTCGTCGGTGACCAGCAGCCCGGCGTGGCGCGGCAGCTCCTCGTGGTCCGGCCCGTGGGCGCCGCCGCGCAGACGGCGGTCCACCGAGTCCATCAGGTCGCGGTCCTTGGGGCCGCCCTCGGCCACCGCGCCGTCGGGAGCGGGGAGCGAGGCGGTCGAGACCGTCCCCGTCAGCCGGGTGGCCGGGTGCAGTTCCAGACCCGCCCGGCGGCAGACGCGGGCCGCGACCGGGTGGGGCGGCACCAGGGCGATCCCGCGCAGGCAGCCGCGGCCGTACTCCAGCGCGCGCTTCAGCAGGGCCCCGCCCACGCCCCGGCCCCGCGCCTCGGGCAGCACCGCGAGCAGCGACAACCCCCAGGTGCCCTCCCGGCGGGCGGACAGCACGACCCCGACGGGGCGTCCGGCGGCGTCCTCGGCCAGCCAGCAGCCGCCGGGGTCGGTACGGGCCAGGTGGCGGGCGTGGTACGGGCGGCGGACGGCCGGCGCGGGCAGCGGCGCGCGACCGGGCGGAGGATCGCGGGGTGAGGGCGGTGCCAGGAGGGCGGCGTCCGCGACGAACCGCACGGCCTGGGCGTCGTCCTCACGGTCGCGTACCGGGCGCAGCAGCATGACGGCCATCCTGGCCGACCGCGCCGCGCCCGGTCACGCGCGTCACGCGTCCCGCACGGACCTGCCGGGGCTCACGGCAGTGCTCACGGCAGGGCGAGCATCCGCTCCAGGGCCAGCTTGGCGAACTTCTCGGTCTCCGGGTCGACCTGGATGCGGTTGACGACCTTGCCGTCGGCCAGCGACTCCAGGGCCCACACCAGATGGGGCAGGTCGATCCGGTTCATGGTCGAGCAGAAGCAGACCGTCCGGTCCAGGAAGACGACCTCCTTGCCCTCGGGGGCGAAGCGGTTCGCCAGCCGGCGCACCAGGTTCAGCTCGGTGCCGATGGCCCACTTGGAGCCGGCCGGGGCCGCTTCCAGGGTCTTGATGATGTACTCGGTGGAGCCCACGTGATCGGCCGCCGCGACGACCTCGTGGCGGCACTCGGGGTGCACCAGCACGTTGACGCCGGGGACGCGTTCGCGCACGTCGTTCACCGAGTCCAGCGTGAAGCGCCCGTGCACCGAGCAGTGGCCGCGCCACAGGATCATCTTCGCCGCCCGCAGTTCCTCGGCGGTCAGACCGCCGCCCGGCTTGTGCGGGTTGTAGACGACGCAGTCCTCCAGGGACATCCCCATGTCCCGCACGGCGGTGTTGCGGCCCAGGTGCTGGTCGGGCAGGAACAGCACCTTCTCCCCCTGCCCGAAGGCCCAGTCCAGTGCCCGCCTGGCGTTGGAGGAGGTGCAGATGGTGCCGCCGTGCCGCCCGGTGAAGGCCTTGATGTCGGCCGAGGAGTTCATGTACGAGACCGGAACGGTGGTGTCGGCGACGCCCGCCTCGGTCAGCACGTCCCAGCACTCGGCGACCTGCTCGGCGGTGGCCATGTCAGCCATCGAGCAGCCCGCGGCCAGGTCGGGCAGGACGACCTGCTGCCGGTCGGAGGTGAGGATGTCGGCGGACTCGGCCATGAAGTGCACGCCGCAGAAGACGATGTACTCCGCCTCCGGGCGGGCGGCGGCGTCCCGGGCGAGCTTGAAGGAGTCGCCGGTGACGTCGGCGAACTGGATGACCTCGTCGCGCTGGTAGTGGTGGCCGAGCACGAAGACCTTCTCGCCCAGCCGCTCCTTCGCCGCGCGGGCGCGCTCGATCAGGCCGGGGTCCGACGGGGAGGGCAGGTCGCCGGGGCACTCCACTCCGCGCTCGCTCCTCGGGTCGGCGTCGCGGCCGAGGAGGAGCAGGGCCAGCGGGGTCGGCTGGACGTCCAGGGCGTCCCCGGGGGTGGCCGGGGCAGGGGCGGAAGGCGGGGCGGTGTTCACGGCACGCACCCTTTCATCGGCTCAGCGGGTCTTTTCGTCGGATTGACGTTATCTATCATAACCTCTTCACGTCATATTGACGATGCCGATCGCGTCAGTGTGACGCAATCCCCGCCCGTACGCGCGGGAGTGACCGCCGGGCGCCGGGTGTGCGAGCATGAAAGACGCAAGACGCGCCCGGCCTGGAATGAAACCGGGAAGCCGCCTGTTGAGCAGGCGGCAGAGCAGTCCGTACAACCCGGGAGAGAAGCAGATGTCCGTATCGGACGAAACCGCTGTGACGACTGACGGAATCATCCTGTCCGACGCCGCCGCGGCGAAGGTCAAGAGCCTGCTCGAACAGGAGGGCCGCGAGGACCTGGCCCTGCGCGTCGCCGTTCAGCCCGGCGGCTGCTCCGGCCTGCGGTACCAGCTCTTCTTCGACGAGCGGTCGCTGGACGGCGACGTCGTCAAGGAGTTCGACGGTGTCCGCGTCGTGACCGACCGGATGAGCGCCCCGTACCTGGGCGGCGCCTCCATCGACTTCGTCGACACCATCGAGAAGCAGGGCTTCACCATCGACAACCCGAACGCCACGGGCTCCTGCGCCTGCGGCGACTCCTTCAGCTGAGCCGCTCCGGCCGGTCCGGGCAGCCCGCCCGGCACCGGCGCGCACACGACACACCGTAAGGCGGCGGCCCCGACCGGGGCCGCCGCCTTCGGCATGCCGCTCCGGCACCTCGCGCGCCGCACCTCACACGCCGCACAGGGGAGTGGGGGGGAGGGCGCGGGCCCGGCCCGCGCCCTCCCCCCCACTCGTTCACTTACTCGGAGCGCCCTCGGGCAGCCGCTCGCCC
Source organism: Streptomyces sp. ICN903 (assembly GCF_022015835.1). Classification (NCBI taxonomy): domain Bacteria; kingdom Bacillati; phylum Actinomycetota; class Actinomycetes; order Kitasatosporales; family Streptomycetaceae; genus Streptomyces; species Streptomyces sp. ICN903. The sequence continues at coordinate 15,348 of NZ_JAKMAY010000120.1, forward strand.
TTTCCGTCCACGATGTCGCGGTCGCCGACCGGCTCGTCGAGCTCCACCTCCACGGTCATGTCCTTGGCGACCATCACACAGGCCCTGCCCGGCTCCCGTGGCTCGCCGGTGATCCGCACCGTCACCTTCCCGGCGCTCTCCTCGGCACTCGCGCGGTACTCGTCGCACACCCCGCCCCAGAAGTGGACGGTGAGCCTGCGGTCCTCGGGCCCGTACTCCTCGACGTAGGTGGCGGTCTCGATCCGCTCCCCGGGACGCGGGCCGGGGGAGCCCGGCGCGGACGTGGACTCGTCCCCGTCCCCGGCGGGGGGCGGCGCCAGGAACTCCGGCTCCACCGCCGGGTGGGTCACCGTGTGCGTCCCCCCGCCCTCCGGCGCCACCTCGAACAGCCAGGAGGGAACGAGCAGTTCACGGCCCTGCGAGGAGTACGGCGACAGCCCGAACTCCGCCCCCGTCACCTTCACCGGCTCGCTGTCCCCGGCCGGGCCGCAGGGCTCGGGACCGCCCGCGCCGCCCGGCCGCTCCGGATCGCCGTCGGCGGGCGGGACGTCT
>NZ_JAKMAY010000121.1:0-15778 GCF_022015835.1 Streptomyces sp. ICN903
GTGGGTGGGAGGTTCTTTCTCCCGGTTTTTTAAGAGAGTTCGTGGCCCGCCGGACCCTCGTGGGCGAGGGTCCGGCGGGCCCAGGGAACCGACGCACACCGGCCCCCGGATCGCTCAGGAGCGGCGTTCGGCCTTCAACTCGCTTATGAAGGAAGCCCAGGAAGTGGGCGGGAATGCCAGCACCGGCCCGTGCGGAGCCTTGCTGTCACGGACGGGGACGATGCCGGGGAAGCCGTCGGCCATCTCCACGCAGTCGCCACCCTCCTGGTTGCTGTAGCTGCTCTTGCGCCACTCGGCGCCGCTGAGATCGGGACGGGACACTCGCTTCACGGTTGTCCTCCAGCGCGGATCGGATCATGTCGAGCGACATGAGCGGGGGCAGGGCTGCCGCCCGCAGTCGATCGTATGTCTCCCTGTACGGCCTGATCTCCGCCGATTCCTCGATGAGTTGGCCGTAGTCGGCGCCTTCCGTGTAGACCGTCTCCGAGCCGTCCGGCATCGTCAGCAGGGTCAGGGAACCGCCCAGCGCGCCATGCTCGCCCTGGTCGAACGGCAGCACCTGCACGGTGATGTGACGCTCCTCGGCCGCTTCGAGGAGGCTCGCCAACTGGCCCCGCATGACGGCTCGGCCTCCGATCGGACGCCGCAGCACCGACTCGTCCAGGATCACCCACAGTTCGGGATGGTCCGGTGACCACAGCCGTGCCTGCCGCCCGAGCCGGGCCGCGACGCGTTCCTCCAACTGCTCCTTGCCGCTGAGCGTCCGGCCGACGCTCAGCAGGGCTCGTGCGTAGTCCTCGGTCTGGAGCAGGCCGGGCACCACATGTGCCGCGTACTGCATGATGACCGAGGCCCGTTCCGCGTACTCCATGAACCTGCGAGACCAGTTCGGGAACGTCTCGCGGTAGACGTACGGCCACAGGTCGACCAGCAGGTCGTCCGCTCCGAGGGCGTCGTCCAGCGTGCGCGCCAGCTCAAGCGTCGGTCTCGCCCCGGAGGCCCGCTCGACCTGGGTGATCCGGCTGGCGACCACATGCGCCTTCTCGCCCAGTTCCGCCTGGGTCAGCCCGGCGGCGACGCGGAGTCTGCGCACCCGCGAGCCGAACAGGGCCGCCATCGATGCCCCGGGATCAACATCCTTGGCCAAAACATCACTTCCGTTTCTTACGGGCTGGAAGGTAAGGCTTCATCCCCTTCCGAGCCTAGGCTCGCCGGTCGATCCTGAAGCACGGAACGTAATGATCCGCCTACGTTGCGGATCGAACGAGGAAGCGAAGGACGACTTTCGTGCTGATGACGACGACCACGCCCGACGAAGACCCGCAGCCGGGCGCGGCACACCCGGGAGGCCCTGAACCCCGGCTGTTCACCATGCGGTTCACGTCATCCGCCAAGGGGGCACGGCTGGCCCGGAAGCTCGCCGTGCGGCACATGGAGGAGTGGGGGTGGCCGGCCGCGTCGGACACCTCGTGCACCGTCTCCCTGCTGGTCGGCGAACTGGCCGCCAACGCGGTGCGACACGGCCGCGTGCCCGGGCGCGACTTCCGCCTCGCGCTCGAAGTGCGAGGGGAGGCGATCCGTATCGAGGTCTCGGACGCCTCCCCGGTCCCGCCTCCGGCCGCCCCGCCCTCACCGTCCGCCGACGACGAGTCGGGGCGCGGCCTGCTCCTGGTGGACATCCTCGCCACCCGCTGGGGCACGGTCCCGCGCGAACCCGTCGGCAAGACGGTCTGGGCGGAGGTGGCGGTCCTCCCGGACAACCCCGTTTCTGCGGACGGACCGCCGCAGTGAAGGCGGCGGGCGCGGCTCAGGGGCCGGTGGTGCCGTCCATGTGTTCCCGCAGCAGGTCCGCGTGGCCGTTGTGGCGCGCGTACTCCTCGATCAGGTGGACCAGGATCCAGCGCAGCGATACCTCCTCGCTGCCCAGGTGCGCGGCCTCCTGCTCCGAGAGCCTGCCGGTCGCCTCCAGCGAGGCGCCGGCGGTCAGTTCGCGTCCCCTCGCGACCTCGGCGCGCCAGGCGGCCAGCGCCTCGTCGATGCCGCGCTCCGGGACGAGCCCGAAGCCGTCCCGGCCGGCGTCCGCGTGGACCGGCGGCACGTCGAGACCGGCGAAGATCCGCTGGAACCAGTTGCGTTCGATCTCCGCCAGGTGCTGGACCAGGCCCAGCAGCGTCATCCGCGACGGCTCCAGCGGGGCGGTGCGGAGGCCGCGGTCGTCCAGCCCCGAGCACTTCAGCACCAGGGTCTCGCGGTGGAAGTCCAACCAGCCCTCCAGCGTGGTGCGTTCGTCGGCGCGCGGTGGCGGGACGGTGCGCTCGTGCGGTGTCGGACTCATGTGTTTCCTCTCCTCGGGTGTCCTCCGGGAGATCATCCCCGAAACGGGGCCGGCGCCGTTTCGACGACTTCGCGGAGCGGGCCGGCCGGACCTGTTTCAGACGCTCGCGGTGCTCGGCGATCCAGTTTCCCCGGCGGCGGTCCTGGTCGCTGACCTGAGCCGTCACGGCCGCAGCCACATCAGTCCACGGTCCCGTCCGTGATGCGTCCGGGAGCTTTAGGCTTCCGCCGTGAACGACATCACGCACGGCATGCGGATCAGGCCGGGCAGCCTGGCCGACGCACCGGCCATTCTGGACATGCTCGACTCCGCGGTGGTCTGGATGAACGAGCGCGGCAACACAGAGCAGTGGGGCACGACGCCTTACTCGCAGAAGCCCGGCGGGGTGGCGCGTGTCGAGCGGTACATGACCGAGAACGCCCCGTACATCGCTGAGTCGGACGGACACCCCGTCGGAGCGATGGTGCTGGACTCAGGGCCCAGTCCGCTAATGCCGATCGCGCCGGCCGGAGAACCCGAGAGGTACGTCCGGTTGCTGGTCTCCGACCGGCGGTATGCCGGCCTGGGCATCGGAGCGGCACTGCTGGCCCACGCCGTCGAGGAAACCCGGCGGGCCGGCGCGGATCTGCTGCGGGTCGACTGCTGGGCGGGCGGCGGGGGCGAACTGGTCGCGTTCTACGAACGGAACGGTTTCACCCCCACCAGCCGCTTTCTGTCAGATTCCTGGCCGGGACAAGTGCTGGCACGGCGGATCGGCTGACGATGCCGGCAGGGCGCCGGTACTGGGCCGATTCGTTTGGATCACCCCCGCTGAGCGGGGTCGTCGGTGATGACGTCCGTGCGACCAGGGCCTGTCCGGCGGATCATGGAGCCGGGCTGAGGGCGTCTGCTTCAGCTGCGGAAACTCGGTGGACCGGCCCGGACAGACCGTGCAACGGTGCTGGCATGCCGAGCGAGATCGAGCTGTCAGAGTCCTTCGGGGTCGTTGCGTCGTTTGAGTCTTTCGACGGCACCGCGATCAGCTATCGACAGCTCGGCTCGGGGCCACCGGTCGTCATGGTCCATGGCTCCGGTGGTGGACTGCACTCCTGGCAGCCGGTGGCCGAACACCTCGCCGACCACTTCGAGCTCTGGATACCCGCCCGCCGCGGGTACGTCCCAAGCGGGCCGGGCCGATCACCGAAGCGCTTTGCCGACGAGGTGGGGGACCTCGAGGTACTGATCGCCAAGATCGGTCGCCCTGTGCACCTGGTCGGCATGTCCTATGGCGCCACCGTCGCTCTGCACGCCGCAACAGCCGGACTGCCGGTTCGCTCGCTGGTGCTGTGGGAACCGCCGCTGTACGCGGCCGGCGAAGAACTGGCACCCGTGTTGGGCGAGTTCGAGGAACTGACCGCAAACGGTGACCGGCGGCGAGCCGATCGGCTGCTGGCGGAGAAGGTGGCCCGCGTCCCGGCCGCACTGCTGGACCTCATGGATGCGGGCGAGTCCACCGACAACGAACCCGACGAAGCGCTCGGCTGGCGCCGTGACCTCGAATCGATGGCCGCCGACTCGGTGGACGTGGAGCGCTGGTCCACGGTCAACGTCCCGACGCTGCTGATGCGGGGCGCCGATACCTGGCAGCCGATGCCGGCGACTCTCGACCGGCTCGCGACCGCACTGCGCCACGTCACCTACACCACGTTCCCCGGCCAGATGCACTTCGCACCGTCGGTTGTTCCCGAAGCCGTGGCGGCGGAGATCGCTCGCTTCTTGCCGTGTTCCTGAAGCCGGCCAGGAACTGCCGGGCCGGGCTGGTCACGTCACGGCCCCCCGGTTCGGTAACGAGTGGCTATTGCCGTACCGGGCAGCGTTCGCCCCGTTGTGATGTGAGGGGCGTCGGCACCCTGCGCGAGCACTGCTCGGGCCTGTCGACGCGGGCCGGCGTCAGGCAGCCACCGCCGGTGGACCACCGTCGCCGGACCGTTAATCGGTGGCGCCATCCGGCGTGCTGTGGAGAATGCGTCCATGCACATCCGAGCCGTGCGCCTGGACGAACTGCATCTCCTCCAGGACATCGAGAGGGCCGCCGGGCAGTGCTTCCGGGACATCGGCATGCCGGAGATCGCCGAGGACGAGCCGCTCCCGCTCGGCGAACTCGCCCGCTACCACGACGCCGGGTTGGCCTGGGTCGTGACCGACGACGCTGACGTCCCGGTCGCCTACCTGATCGCCGACCGCGTCGATGGCAACCTCCACGTCGAACAGGTCTCGGTGCACCCGGAGAGCGCGCGTCGCGGTGTCGGCCGGTCGCTGCTGGAGCATCTGGCGGACCACGCCAGGAGCGAGGGTGTACCCGCCCTGACCCTCACCACGTTCGCCCAGGTCCCGTGGAACGCCCCCTACTACGCACGCTGTGGTTTCCAGGTCATGGACGGCACCGGGCTCACTCCCGGCCTGCGGAAGATCCGCGAACACGAGGCGGCCCACGGTCTGGACCGGTGGCCGAGGGTCTGCATGCGCCGGGCACTGTGACCCCGCAGCGGTGTCGGTGCGGACGCCGCTCAGGGGCCGGTGGCGCCGTCGAGGCGTTCCCGCAGCAGGTCCGCGTGGCCGTTGTGGCGCGCGTACTCCTCGATCAGGCGGACATCCCGCCGGATTTCGGGGAACTCGCTCCAGACCTCCGTGCTCCTGGTGAGCACGGCGGCCGGCAGATCGCCCTCGTACATGTCGCCTTCCGCCAGTGGGTCGGTTCGGAGAACCTCCACCGCCAAGGGCAGGAGATGGCCCAGGCCCACGTCCTGACTGATCAGCAGCCGCATGTCCTCGACCGTCAGACCACCGATCGGCTTGCGCCGAAGCTCGCGCACGGTCGCCATCAGCCGGGTTTCACCGCCCGACGGGGCCGGCCGGCGGTCGCGCTCAAGCTCCTCGAGGGAGCGGTCACGGTTCACGAGGCGAGTCACCGACCGATCGTCTCACGTCAGACCGCGAACTCGGTCTCACGGAAGCCGATCGGCCGACGAGGTCGGCTCCGGGTCCGCTGTCGGTGAACCGCTCTGGGCGGCCGGTGCGTACGGTGCTTGGGTGGCGGGATGGAGATCCTGGTTCTGGGCGGAACGGCGTGGGTGGGGCGGGAGGTGTCGCGTCAGGCGGTCGGGCGCGGCCACCGGGTGACGTGCCTGGCACGTGGTGAGAGCGGTGAGGTGGCGGACGGCGCGAGGCTGGTGGCCGCCGACCGGCGCGAGGCGCCGGCGTACGAGCCGCTGCTCGACCGCACCTGGGACGCGGTCGTCGAGGTGTCCTGGCAGCCGGGCTTCGTACGCGGGGCGCTCGGCGCACTGGCCGACAGGGCCCGGCACTGGACGTACGTCTCCTCCGTCAGCGCCTACGCCTCCCACGCCGAGCCGGGCGCGGACGAGTCCGCGACCCACCTCGCCCCGACCGACCGGGGTGAGGTGGACCGCTCGCTGTACGGCGAGGCGAAGGTCGCCTGTGAACGGGCGTCCGCGGCTGCCGTGGGCGACCGCCTCCTGACCGCACGCGCCGGTCTCATCGGCGGCCCGGGTGACCACACCGGACGCTCCGGCTACTGGGTGGCCCGCGCCGCACGTGATCCGCACGGGCCGATGCTGGTGCCCGGCACACCGGAGATGCCGACGCAGACGGTCGACGTACGGGATCTGACCGCCTGGCTGCTCGACGCAGCGGAGGCTGGGGCCACCGGCACCTACGACGCCGTCGGCCCGGCCCTTCCGTTCGCGGAGTGGATCAGGCTGTCCCGCGCCGTCGGCGGGCATACCGGTCCGGTCATCACCGCCGACTCCGCCTGGCTGCTGGCGCGCGGCGTGGCGGAGTACATGGGGGCCGAGTCGCTGCCGATGTGGCTGATCGAGCCGGGCTGGGAGGGGTGGTCGGCCCGCAGCGGGGCCGCCGCGGGCGCCGCGGGGCTCCGCCACCGCCCCCGGGAGGAGATGCTGGCCGACACCCTCGCCTGGGAGCGCGAGCAGGGCCTGGACCGGGCGCGGCGCGCCGGTCTTAGCGCCCGGCGCGAGCGCGAACTGCTTGCCGCCCTCGGCTGAGGGACGGGCGGCGGGCGCCGGGCGGCGGGGCCCGGCGCCCGTACCTCAGCCGGGGCGCCCGGCCATGACGACCACGCCCGGACCGGTCTGCTCCTCGGCGGGGAGGCGGAGCTCGGCGACCGGAAGCAGGCCGGCCCGCTCGATCAGGCCCACGAGCTGCTCCGGCCGCCACTGGTGCGTCGTCCAGCGGACGGGGACGCCTCCGTAGGCCTCGGTGCGCGCGATGTCCTCGTCGCCGACGTGTGTCGCCGTGATGAGGTGTCCGCCCGGCTTCAGGGCGCGCGCGAACATGGCGAGGACCTGGGGGAGGACGTCGCGGGGGAGGTTGAACAGCGACCACCAGCCGAGCACGCCGCCCAGGGACGCCTCGCCGAGGTCGAGGTCGGTGGCGGAGGCGACGTCGAAGCGGCAGTGCGGGTAGAGACGGCGCGCGTTCTCGATCATGCGGGGGGAGAGGTCGACCCCGGACACGTCGAGTCCGCGTTCGGCGAGGTAGGCGGTCACCGTTCCGGGCCCGCAGCCGACGTCGAGGACGGGCCCGAGTCCGCGCACGGTGTCGGCGAAGGCGTCGATCGACGCCTTGAGCCAGGGATGGGTGCGGATGTCGCCGCATCCCGTCGTCTGAACCATGTGAACGTAGTTGTCGGCCACCCGGTCGTAGGACTCACGGACCGCGTCGAGATCGGCCGGGCGGTCGATGGGGTGTAAACGCATCGGCCGAGGATAGGACAGCGGCCCCGGTCGCGGGACCACCGGCCTCCCCGTCGGGGCGAACGGCACTGGCCGCCGGAGCGGCACGGTGTTGTCATGGGGAGGGAGGACGGCGACGGCGCGGACCGGCCGGCGAAGGTGCGGCCGCCCCGCCGCGACGCGGAGGAGGCCGATGCCATGCTGTACCGCCACACGGTCGGTGACGTGATGACCGAGGACGTGGTCACCTTCCGCCCCGACACGCCGCTGTCGGAGGTCGCCGCCCTGCTGGACGCGAACGACATCGTCGCGGCCCCGGTCGTCGACGACGACGGAGCCCCCGTCGGTGTCGTCTCCGCCTCCGACGTGCTGCGGCACGAGACCGGCATGCCCGACCCGCAGGGGCAGGACGGGGACGACGAACGCTCCTGGGGCAAGGCCCGGGCCCGGACCGCGGGCGCGCTCATGAGCAGCCCCGTCTTCACCGCCCGCGCCGACTGGACGATCCCCCGGGTCGCGCGGGAACTGCGCAGGCGGCACGTCAAGCAGCTGCCGGTGGTCGACGAGGACGGGCTCCTGGCCGGCATCGTCACCCGCAGCGACCTGCTCGACGTCTTCATCCGCTCCGACGCCGAGATCCGCGAAGAGGTCGAGCAGGACGTCCTGAGGGACACCCTCGGCCTGGACGAGGACGCCGTCGCGGTCGAGGTCCGGGACGGGGCCGTCACCCTACGGGGAGACGTGCCGGAGCCGCGTCTCGTCCCGGTGGTCGTGGCCCTGTGCCAGGGCATCGACGGTGTCGCGGCGGTGGAGGCCCACCTCGCCGCCGCCCGGACGGGCTGAGCGTCCGCCCGAGGAGGGCCGGGCGCCGACGGGTGTTTCCGTCCAGGAGAAGGAGATCCCGGAGGCGCACGAGCGCCCCCGTGCTCCTGCCGTGGAGAAGCACGGGAGGAGCACGGGGCCGCCGGGGTGGAGCGGGGCCCGGGAGCGCCGGGTCAGCGGAACGCCAGTATGCCGCCCTTGTTGGACCCGGCATCGTCATAGTACGTGTGTCTCACCAGGAAGAGCCCGCCGTCCTGCCAGTACGGGCGGCCGCTGCCGGTGGCCGCGATGCTGCGCTGTGCGTCCTCCTCCTCCGCGGGCAGTTCCATGTACGGGCTCGCCTCGCCCGTCTCGGGGTCGATCAGCGTGAGCACCCCCGCCTTGGCCATCGGGTACGTTTCGTAGCCCATCAGTTTGCCGTCGTGCATCGTCAGCGGGCTGGCGAGGCGTTCCCCGGTGGGTTCGGAGCGCCACTTCGGCTTGCCGTCGGACAGGTTGAACGCCTCGATGTCGGCGGTGGTGCCGTTCTCGCCGGCGATCAGGTACGTCTGCAGGTAGAGAGCGTCGTTCGCCTTGTCGACGACGACGTTGAAGCAGCCGGCCAGGGTGATGCCCTCGCAGATGAACCGGTAACGCTTCTCGGGGATGGTGATCTTCGACCGCTGTTTGCCCTTGTCGTCCAGGATCATGATGTCGGTGATCTCGATGGAGTCACCGGCCCGGACGCCGAACACCGGAGGGTCGACCGAGTAGATGTGGACGATCTCGGTTTCCCCGGGGGCTTTCCACTCCCAGCCCTTGCCGCCGTCCTCCTCGACCAGTTGGAGTGACTGCTTCTGCCCGTAGTCGCACTCGACCTTCGCGATGAGCCGCGAGCCACCGACGTAGGACGTGTCGCCGCAGTCGGAGTTCTCCTCCGTCTCCCACAGGCGCTTGCCGGTGTCCAGGTCGTAACCGACGGCGTTGCCGTTCCAGGCCGCGGCGACGGTACCGCCGCTGAGCGCCATCTCGGTGGAACCGAACTCGTTCATGTCCGAGTCCTCGCTGGGCAGGTCCTTGCGCCACAGCTCCTTGCCCCGGACGAGGTCGATCGCCATGACCTTCTCGCACCTGCGACCCCACTGCAGTACGGCCTTGCCGTCCGAGGAGCGGGGAGTGGCAACACATTTGGGACCGCGGGTCAGATCGATGCTCCAGGCCTCCTCGCCGGTCTCCATGTCGTAGGCGGTGACGGCGTCGAACGACGCGTTGACGAGATTCCCGCCGGCGAACCAGGTGCCGTGGCTCTCGAAGACCAACCTGTCCAGGTCGGGCAGTTCCGCAGGGTCCACCTTCCAGGCCAGTTCGGCGCGGCCCTTGCGCTCGGTGCCGTCCTTCTTCTCTCCCGAGCCGTCTTCCTTCCCGGCCTCGGCGCCGTCGCCGGTGTCCGCGTTCTTCCGGGCGGTCTTCTCGCCTTCGTCCCCGGTCAGGAACCACACCCCGCCACCGGCGAGGAGCAGGACCGCCACGACCGCGGCGACGATCGCCAGGACCTTGCCCTTCCCGCCGCCACCGCCGGCCGTCGGTTGCCCCCCGGCACCGGGCGCGGGCTGCTGCGGGTACTGCCCGTAGCCGCCGTACCCGTACCCGTGCCCGTACTGCCCGTGGGGCGGCACTCCCGGCTGAGGGGGCCCTGCGGGCGGCTGCTGGGGCGGTGGCGGCGGCTGCTGCGGTGGCTGTTGCGGCGGCGCGGGGTACTGCGGGTAGCCGTAGGAGGGCGGCGGCTCCTGCGGCGGGCCGAAACCCTGTGAGGGCGGCTGGTTGAACGGCGGCTGCGACATGGGCCTCTCAGTCACGCACGGGCCGGCTGCCCGGTCCCCCGCACCTTCGCGGGACGGAGCCGATCGGAAGCGGTCCACCGCTTCTCGACGTGGAACACCGGCAGTTGAAGTCGGACTCTTTCTATCACCAGTCCTGCCAAGGCCTGTTGGGGAGCGGTCCCCGGCCCCGGCCGGCCGGCGCGGGCGCGGTCACTGGCGGCTGAGGGCGCGGGTGATGCCCGCCGCCGTGGTGGTGGCCAGGATCCAGCCGGTGACGACGAGCAGATACGCCAGCCACTGGTACGCGCCTTCGGGCGCGAAGGCGGCCTCCTGACCGAAACCGATGACCGGCAGCAGCAGGTCGAGGGTGTAGAAGAGGGGGTTGAAGTCGGGGGCCTCGTCGGCCTTGAGCGGGCGGGGGTGTTCCCCGGCGAAGACCAGCGTGCCGGCGAGCAGCAGCATCAGCAGCCAGCCGCCCGCCCGCATCGGGCGGAAGCCGTAACCGACGGTCACGTCCTGGAGATACCCCCAGAACCTGGCGTACGGGGGCAGGGCGCGGCGGTGGCGGCGCAGTTTGGCGAGCTGCACGGTACGGGCACCGGCCTCGTCGCCCGCGGTGCGGTACGCGGTGGCCAACTGCTCGTACGAGTACGGAAGATGGCCGGTCTCCTCGCGTTCCAGCAGCGGCAGCCGCCGCTCGGCGGGCAGATGCGGGGTCAACCGCCGGTAGGTGAGCCCGTCGAGCCTGACCCGTTCGGGCCACACCTCCGGAGTGACTTCCAGCAGGTCTAGCTGGGCGCCGCGCAGGTTCACGGTCCCCCGCACCGGGGCCGTGCCGCGCAACCACAGTTCGCCGATGGTGCTGACGCTGGCCCGCAGCGCCTGCCCGGCGGGGTTGGAGAGCCGCGCGGAGCTCAGGACGAGCCGGCGGGGGATCGTGGTGCCGCTGAGGTTGACCATGCCGCGGGCGCGCAGCCGGGCGGCGCGCAGATCGGTGCCGACCGACAGGGTCTCGGCCTCCAGTGCGAGGCCGCCCGGGTCGTGCAGTTCGGCGTCGTCGAGGTTCACCAGTCCGCCGACGGTGGCGCCGTCCATCCGCACCCGGCCGTGTGCGGTGAGCCCTGTTGCCCAGACATCGGTGCCGACCGTCGCGTGGTTGAGCTGGAGGACCGGTTCCGGCCGTTCCCCGGAGCCCTCCCGGTCCGGGCCCGGTGGCGGGTCGCCCTGCGCTCCGGGGGCGCCCAGCACCGCGCCGTCGAGGAAGAGCGCTCCGGACAGTTGCGCCCCCGCGAGCCGTACGGGGCCGGTGATCCGGCAGCCGGTCATCCGCAGCACGATGTCGACGCGGAGGGTTCCGGCGGTGAGGCCGGGGAGCACCGAGTCGGTCAGGACGAGGGCGCGCATCCGCGCCCCGTAGAGGTTCGGCGGCCGCTCGAAGTGGCAGGACCGCAGCCGTACGGCGTGCTCGGCCGTCCCGTACATGAGGTCCAGCCGGCCGGTGATGCGCGCACCGGTCAGCTTCAGGCCGGGCACCTCGCCGCCGGTGGCGGGGCCGTCGAGCAGCAGCGCCCGCAGGACCTCGGCGCGGATCGTGCGCCCGGGGCCCCACGAGGCGCCGTCCGCCGGGTCGTCGTCCGCGTTCTCGCGCAGATCGACGCCCTTGTTGAGCGGGAAGGCCCGCCACACGCGGAGTTCGGCCGGGGTGAGGTCGGTGATCTCCACCCGGCGGATGCTGCCGTGGTTCCGCCGGGGGCGTCAACTCCGTTTACGGAGAAGGCTGTTCGGGATCATGGTGCGGCTTGGGCGCCGGGCTCAGGACGAGTAGATGGCCTCGATCTCCGCCTCGTACATCTTCGCGATCGCGGCCCGCCGCATCTTCAGCGACGGCGTGATCAGCCCCTCCCGCATGCTGAACTCCGCCGGCAGGATCCGGAAGGCCCGGATGGACTCCGCCCGGGAGACCGCGTTGTTCGCGTGGGACACCGCCCGCTGGACCTCCGCGTGCAGCTCCTCGTCGCGCAGTACCTCCCGGGGCGACAGCGGCTCCCGCTCGCGCAGCCGGAACCAGTGCTCCAGCGCCTCGGGGTCGAGGGTGACCAGCGCCGCGACGTAGGGGCGGTCGTCGCCGACGACAAGGCACTGGGAGACCAGCGGGTGGGCGCGGACGCGGTCCTCCAGCACCTGCGGGGCGACGCTCTTGCCGCCGCTGGTGATGATGATGTCCTTCTTGCGCCCGGTGATGACCAGATAGCCCTCGTCGTCCAGGTGGCCGACGTCCCCGGTGGCGAACCAGCCGTCCCGCAGCGCCCTGGCGGTCGCCCCGGGGTTGTTGAGGTAGCCGGCGAAGACGACGTCGCCGTGCACCCAGATCTCCCCGTCGCGGGCGATGTGGATCGAGTGGCCCGGCATCGGGCGGCCCACCGTACCGAACTTGACGCGGCCCATCGGCTGGCCGGTCACCGCCGCGGTGGTCTCGGTCAGCCCGTAGCCGTCGTAGACCGTGATCCCGGCGCCGGCGAAGATCAGGCCGAGCTCGCGCCGCAGCGTGGAGCCGCCCGAGACCGCGTACCGCACCCGTCCGCCCAGCACCGCCCGCAGTTTCCGGTACACGGTGCGGTCGAAGACCGCGTGCGAGGCCCTGAGCACCGCGCCGGGGCCGGGGCCCGTGCCGGCGTCGCGCCGCTCCACGGCCTCGGCGTAGCGCACCGCGACGTCCATCGCCCGGTCGAACACATCGCCCTTGCCGGCCTCCAGGGCGGCCTGCCGGGCCTTGCGGTAGATCTTCTCGAAGACGTAAGGCACGGCGAAGACGAACGTCGGCCTGAAGGACGCGAGCGCGGGCAGCAGCTCGGCGGGCGCGATCTCGGGCTGGTGGCCCAGCAGTACGCCGTTGCGGATGCAGAAGACCTGCACCATCAGGCCGTAGATGTGGGACAGCGGCAGGAAGGCGAGGATGGCGGGCCGCTCGCCCTGCGCGGCGATGAGCCCGGGCCAGCCGGCGAGCAGGATGTCGCACTCGGCCGCGAGGTTGGCGTGGGTGATCACGCAGCCCTTGGGGCGGCCGGTGGTGCCGGAGGTGTAGGTGACGGCGGCGACCGAACGCGGTGTCACCGCCAGGCGGTGGCGGTCCACCAGATCGTCGGTGACGCCGCGCCCCAGCTCGGTCAGCTCCCGCACGCAGCCGGTGTCGAGCTGCCAGATACGGCGCAGCGACGGCGCCGCGTCGCACACCGAGCCCACCGTCATGGCGTGCTCCTCGTGCTCGACGACGACCGCCACCACCTGCGCGTCGGCCAGGATCCAGCGCACCTGCTCGGCGGAGGAGGTGGGGTAGACGGGCACGACCTGGGCGCCGATCGTCCACAGCGCGTAGCTGAACAGGGTCCACTCGTAGCGGGTGCGGGCCATCACCGCGACCCGGTCGTCGAAACGTATGCCGTCGGCCAGCAGACCCTTGGCCAGGGCCCTCACCTCGTCGCGGAAGGCGGCGGCGGTGACGGTGGCCCACTCACCGCCCGCCGGACCGCCGCCCGCCCGGTCACCGCCCGCAGGGTTCTCGCGGCGGGCGAGCTGCGCGAAGTGCGGGTCGCGTTCGGCCAGTTCGTGGACCGAGTCCGCCAGCCCCCCTTCCGCATCGGCTCCACCACGGGCGGAAGACTGAAATCGCGCACGGCACCCCCATCACCGAACCTCTGCCGCATCGCGTTCCGGGCGGCAGGGGGCGAAAAATACCGATGAACGCACCCGTTGCCCAGGGCTTGATCAAAAACCGTTCTCCTGTGCGACTCCTCCGGGCGGGCCGGACCTCGCGACGGCACGCGTCACACGACCGCGGCCGGAGGGCGCTCCCCCCATGGGGCGCCCTCCGGCCTCGTGCCGCCCGCGCACCCGGGCGGCACGCGGTGGTGGTCAGGAACGGGATCAGGCTCCGGCTCGCGCCAGGACGGTGCTCACACCCGCTGCCACAGCGCCGGGGTGTTCGGCGGCTCCCAGCCCGGCTGCGCCTGGTGGGCCTGGAGGCAGCGGTAGGTCGCGCCACCGTAGGTCACCCGGTCGCCGGCCGAGTAGACGGCGCCGGCCTGCCAGGTGCCGCCCGGCTCCTCGCCGGGCGGGTCGGTGGGGTCGGGGCCGGGGCCGCCGCCGGTGGTCTTCAGCGTCAGGCCGTAGGCGGAGAGGATCTCGTTGAGCGGCTGGTGGTACGTGGTGCCGCCGGTGCGGCAGTTGCCGGATCCGCCGGAGGTGACGCCCTGGGCCTGGTTGCCGGAGATGTAGGAGCCGCCGGAGTCGCCGGGCTCGGCGCACACGGTGGTCCGCGTCACGCCGGTGATGGTGCCCTCGGGGTAGGTGACGCTGGTGTTGTGCTGCTGGATGGTGCCGCAGTGCCAGCCCGTGGTGGAGCCGGAGCGGCATATGGACGCGCCCACCGCCGCCTGCGTGGAGCCGGCGACCTGGACGCTGCCGCTGGAGGTCTTCACGTACGGGGTGGCGGTCCAGTTGGAGTTGGCCGCGACCCAGGCGTAGTCGTTGCCGGGGAAGGACGATCCCTGGAAGGTGCCCAGCGCCACCTGGTTGTAGCCCGAGACGCTGGTGCCGGTACGGCCGCAGTGGCCGGCGGTGGCGAAACCCTGCTGGCTGCCCTTGGTGACGGGGAAGCCGACCGAGCAGCGCCCGCCGCCGCCCATGTAGTACGCGTCGCCGCCGCGCAGGTCGTACAGCGGGCGGGGCCGCTCGGCGGACTTCACCACGCGCACCGGGCCGCCGTCCACGTCCACGCCCGCCGCCTCGGCGAAGGCGCGGGCCTTGCCGGTGTCGGAGGCGCGGACGACGACGGAGTTGCTCTTGACGTCGACGTACCACACCGGCGCGGCGGTGGTGGCGTTCTTCCGGGCGGCCCGGTCCAGCGCCGCCTTGGCGGCGTCGAGTTCGGCCAGGGTGTGCTCGACGACCTTCGCCCGGGCGCCCTGCGCGACGATCGCGCGGGCGTCGGAGGTGTCGGTGGTGGCGACGGTGAGGGTCGCGGAGTCGTCGCCCGCCACCCAGGCGCCGGCGAAGTCACCGCCGAGCGCCAGGCGCAGTTTCCCGGCGGCCTCTCCGGCCCTGCTCTCGTTCACCAGCCGGTCCTTGGCCTGGCCGGCGGTGAGGCCGAGATCGCGCTGCATGGCCTTGAGCAAGCCGGGCGGTACGGAGGACAGGGCGGACGAGGCTGAGTGGGTGTCCGCCTTCCGCGGGGCGGACGCGGCGGGATCGGCCGTCGCGGTGCCCG
Organism: Streptomyces sp. ICN903; assembly: GCF_022015835.1. NCBI lineage: Bacteria > Bacillati > Actinomycetota > Actinomycetes > Kitasatosporales > Streptomycetaceae > Streptomyces > Streptomyces sp. ICN903. The sequence continues at coordinate 14,974 of NZ_JAKMAY010000121.1, forward strand.
GCAGCAGCCCGGTCAGGGCGAGTGCGCCGGCCGCCACGGCGGCCGCGCACGCGCCTGCGACGCGTCTGTGGAGCATGTGGTTCTCCTCGGTTTCGTCGGGGTGACCGAAACCGTAGACGCGGACGCGGTGGGGGGAGGAGCTGTCAACTCTCCTCCCCCCACAGCGTTATGGAAGCCGCCGTACCCCGTGTGGCCTGCGGGTTCCGTCGCGTCGCAGTGCGCGGATCAGCGCTTGCCCGCCGGGGCGAGATGGTCCAGGGACGTGACCAGGGCCTTGCGCCGCCCGTTCTTGGCCGGGGCCGAGACCACCTCGAGCTGCTCGAGCGCGTCCAGGGCGCGCCGGGCGGCCGTACGGGAGAGGGAGAAGCGCTGCTGCACGTAGACCATGCTGGCGTTCTGCTCGGTGACGACGGCCTGTGCGATCTCGCGGAGCGTCCCGGCGTCCATCCCGGCGGCCTCCGCCTGCCGGGCGAACGGGCCGCCGTCGGGCTCGGCGCCGGAATCGGCCGGTCCGGGTTCTGCGGGCGACTCGGCAGCCGCGGCAGGCGACTTGGGGGCTTCGGTCTCCTCGGGCGACGGGGCCGCCTGCCGCACGACGCGTGCTGCGGGCGCGTCGGCGTTCTCGTCCTCGGCCGGCCCGGCCTCCGGGGCGGTCTCCTCGACGTCCCCGGCGGGCTCCGTGGCGGGCTCCGTGGCGGCGGACGCGGACGGCGCGGTCTCGTCGGCATTCCCGGCAGCCGGCTTCGGCTCCGCTTCCGGTGCCGGCGTGCGGGGTGCCGGTGCCTCGGCCACGGGGGCGGCGGGG
>NZ_JAKMAY010000122.1:0-15750 GCF_022015835.1 Streptomyces sp. ICN903
GTGCGGCGCGCCCCGGCACCGCCCCGCCCGGGGGCTGACCGCCGCACCGGCCCGCTCCCGTACTCCCGTACTCCCGTAATCCCCGCCGTCGCACAGGAGGCTGTCCGCAGATGTCCGAGGCGTACGACGCCGTCGTGGTGGGATCCGGCCCCAACGGACTGGTGGCCGCGAACCTGCTGGCCGACGCGGGCTGGCGGGTGCTGGTCCTGGAGTCCCAGTCCGAGCCCGGCGGCGCGGTGCGCAGCGACCGCGGCGTCCACCCCGACTACGTCAGCGACCTGTTCAGCTCCTTCCACCCGCTGGCCGCCGCCTCGCCCGTCATCCGCTCCCTGGAACTGGAGCGCTGGGGTCTGAAGTGGAGCCACGCGCCGGCCGTCCTGGCCCATCCGCTGCCCGACGGGCGCTGCCCCGTGCTGCACCGGGACCGGGAGGAGACCGCCGCGAGCCTGGAGGCCTTCGCGCCCGGCGACGGGGAGGCGTATCTGCGGCTGACGCGCCTGTGGGACGGGCTCGGCCCGGACCTCCTGGACGCACTGCTCAACCCCTTCCCGCCGGTGCGCCCCGCGCTGTCGCTGCTGGCCCGGCTGCGCGCGGCCGGGGGGCTGCGCCTGCTGCGCACCCTGCTGCTGCCGGTGCGGCGGCTGGGCGAGGAGGAGTTCGGCGGCCAGGGCGGGCCGATGCTGCTGGCGGGGTGCGCGCTGCACACCGACCTCTTCCCGGAGTCCACCGCCGGTGCGGTCTACGGCTGGCTGCTGGCGATGCTGGGCCAGCAGTACGGCTGGCCGGTGCCCGCCGGCGGCGCCGGCTCCCTGACCGCGGCCCTGGTGGGCCGGCTGGAGTCGCGGGGCGGGACGGTGCGCTGCGACGCCCGGGTGGTGCGGGTGGTGGTCCAAGGCGGACGCGCGCTCGGCGTGCGGACCGCCGGCGGCGACGCCGTACGGGCGCGGCGGGCGGTCCTGGCCGACGTCCCCGCCCCGGCGCTGTACGGCGGGCTGGTCGACTGGGAGCACCTGCCCCTGCGGCTCCAGGACGACATCCGCCGCTTCCAGTGGGACACCTCGACGTTCAAGGTGGACTGGGCGCTGTCGGGGCCCATCCCCTGGTCCTCCCCCGGTGCCGCGGGCGCGGGCACCGTCCACCTGGCCGACGGCATGGACCATCTCACCCGTCACAGCGCCCAGCTGGCCACCGGCCTGGTGCCGGACCGGCCGTTCTGCCTGCTGGGCCAGATGACCACCTCCGACCCCACCCGCTCCCCCAGGGGCACCGAGTCGGCCTGGGCCTACACCCACCTGCCCCAGCGGGTGCGCGGCGACGCGGGCGGCGACGGCATCACGGGCCGCTGGGGGCCGGGCGAGCGGGAGGCCATGGCCGACCGGATGGAGGAGGAGGTGGAGCGCCGCGCCCCGGGCTTCCGCGAACTGGTCAAGGAGCGCCGCGTCATGGCCCCGCCGGACCTCCAGGCGCGCGACGAGAGTCTGGTCGGCGGGGCGCTGAACGGCGGTACCGCGGCCGTCCACCAGCAGCTTCTCTTCCGGCCCGTCCCCGGTACCGGCCGTCCCGCCACCCCGGTGCGCGGCCTCTACCTGGCCTCCGCCTCGGCCCATCCGGGCGGCGGCGTCCACGGCGCCTGCGGCTCCAACGCGGCCCGCGCCGCCCTGGCCGCCGCCCGCCCCCTGGCCCACTACGTCACGGGCCCGGCCCAGGCCGCCGCCCAGCGCGCGGCCATGCGGACGCGGGGCCGGCTCGACTGACACCGGGCCGTGCCCCGACCACGGCCGCCGGCCCCCGGACGCCCGACCGCGTCCGGGGGCCGGCGGCCGTGTGAGCGGCTGTTCACCGGATCTTCTCCCCCGGCTCCCTTCGCCCGGCGCCGACGGCGCGCGATGGTGACGTGTACACGCTCCTGACACGTTCCCTCACACGCCTGGAGTCCGCATGCAGCGACGCACCTTCCTGAGGACCGCCTCCGCCGGCGCGGGGGCCGTCGCCTTCTCCGGCGCCCTGTGGCAGGGCGCCGCCACCGCGTCCGGCGCCTCCGCCGCGGCGGCCGGCCCGTACGGACCGCTGCGGGCGCCCGACGCCAACGGGGTGGCGCTGCCGGAGGGTTTCCGCAGCCGGATCGTGGCCCGCTCCAGCCTGCCGGTCGGCGGGATCCTGTGGCACCCGGCGCCCGACGGCGGCGCCTGCTACCCGGACGACGGGGGAGGCTGGATCTACGTCTCCAATTCCGAGGTTCCCCTGGTGGGCGGCGCCTCGGCGATCCGCTTCCGCTCCGACGGCTCGGTCGACCGGGCCTACCGCGTCCTGGAGGGGACCAGCCTCAACTGCGCCGGTGGGGCGACCCCGTGGCGGACCTGGCTGTCGTGCGAGGAGACCTGGCGCGGCCGGGTCTTCGAGACCGACCCCTACGGGCGGCGCGAGCCGGTCGTGCACAAGGCGATGGGCCGCTTCAAGCACGAGGCCGCCGCGTGCGACCCGGACCGGCGGGTGGTCTACCTGACCGAGGACGAGCCGGACGGCTGCTTCTACCGCTACACCCCCGAGGTCTGGGGCGACCTGTCGCGCGGCCGGCTGGACGTGCTGTGCGAGTCGGCCGGCGGCGGTGTGGAGTGGCGCGAGGTCCCGGACCCTTCGGCGCCGCTGTTCGGGAGGCAGACGCGCCACCAGGTGGGTTCCGCCCGCCACTTCGACGGTGGCGAGGGCTGCCACTACGCGGACGGGACCTGCTGGTTCACCACCAAGGGCGACAACCGGGTGTGGGCCTACGACGCCGAGCGGGGCGGGCTGTCGGTGGTCTACGACGCGGACTCCCCGCTGGACGGGGTGGACAACATCACCGGCACCCCCGGCGGCGACCTGTACGTGGCGGAGGACGGCGGCAACATGGAGATCAACGTGATCACGCCCGAGGGCGCGGTGGCCCCGGTGATCCGGCTCGACGGCCACGACGACTCCGAGATCACCGGCCCGGCCTTCTCCCCGGACGGCTCCCGGCTGTACTTCTCCTCCCAGCGCGGCACCCTGGGCGATCCGGCCGGTCTGGGCGGCATGACGTTCGAGGTCTCCGGCCCCTTCCGGCGCTGACGGCTCCCGCCCCGCGCTCCTCCCCGGGGCGGGCACGCCGCCCGTCCCGGGGAGGTCGTGCTCAGAGAGCCTGGATGGTCCTGGTGTTGGGGAAGGAGCCGGGGCAGGAGGTGCTGCTGCCCTGGCCCACGACCACGTAGCCCGACGGGACGGGGGAGATGGAGCAGATGGACGTGGTGCCCGAGGTGTACGGCATGCGGATCGTCCAGGTGTTGGGGAAGGAGCCGGGGCAGGAGGTGCTGCTGCCCTGGGCGACGATCACATAGCCCGACGGAACCGAAGAGATCTTGCACATCGTCGTGGTGCCCGAGGTGTACGGCATGCGGATCGTCCAGGTGTTGGGGAAGGAACCGGGGCAGGAGGTGCTGCTGCCCTGGGCGACGATCACATAGCCCGACGGAACCGACGAGGTCTTGCAGATGGTCGTGGTCGAGGCTTGGGCGGACGAGCCGGTGAGGACCAGACCGGCGGCCGCCATCAGTAACGTCGTCAGGACAGCGGTGATGTGTCTGAACATCGGGAACCCCCCTGGGGCATCGGGAACACTGCGAAAAGCGGTGGGCACGCCCGGGCCCGCCGCATGGTGCGTGTCGTGCCGTGAAGACGGCCGCCGATCCGGTACGGGGCGCTGATCACGCTGGGCGGCCGGTCCATGACCCTATGGAAGGCGTGACATGGGGTCAAGAGCCGTCCGTACAGCGAAAAAGGCCGCTCGCGCAGAATGTCGGGCGCACGGCTCCCTTTCCTCGTCTTCCGTCTTTGTTGTTCCGTCCGTCGTGCACACGTCCTCCCCCGCTTCCGCGGACCGGCCTACCTTCGGACGGAATCGGCCTCGTAGAGGAAGGCGGCACGGATGAGACGGCACTCCGGAAACGGACGGGTACGGAACCGGCGGAGCACGGGCGGCCGGGCGGCGCGGTACGGGGCGGCCTCGGCGGCGGTCCTGAGCACGGTGCTCCTGTCGGCTCCCGCCGGAGCGGCGGCCCCGGGAGACCTGCCGTACTCCGGCACCACCTCCGTCGGGGTGCACAACGCCTACGAGAAGGACAAGTACACCTACTTCGCCGACGCCCTGGACTCCGGCGCCTCCCTGCTGGAGCTGGACGTGTGGGCCAAGTACTCGGGCGGCTGGCGCGTGGCCCACGACGGCCCGCTGGTCGACGACAACAACTGCGAGAACGCCTCCTCCCCCGCCGAGCTGCGCTCCAGACCCCGCAACCAGAGCCTGGCCGGCTGCCTGGCCGACATGCGGGCCTGGCACGAGGCCAACCCCGGGCACCGGCCGGTGCTGATCAAGATCGAGATGAAGGACGGCTTCGCCGGCGACCGCGGCCGCGGGCCCGCGCAGTTCGACGCCCTGGTGTCCCGGGAGCTGGGCGACGCGCTCTACCGGCCCGGCGACCTCGCCGCCGGCCACGCCACCCTCGACGACGCCGTACGCGGCGGGGGCTGGCCCACCAGGGACGCGCTGGCGGGCAAGTTCCTGATCCACCTCATCCCCGGCACCGTCGAGGAGTCCAACCCCTTCGACACCCTGTGGACCGACCGCGAGTACGCCGCCCACCTGCGCGGCCTCGCCGCCTCCGGGCGGCTGGGCGAGGCCACCGCCTTCCCCGCCGTGCACCGCGCCGCGGCCGGGGATCCGCGCACCCGCTACGCGGACGCCTCGCTGCGTCCCTGGTTCGTGGTCTTCGACGGCGACGCCTCGGCGTACGTCTCCGGCGGCATCGACACCGCCTGGTACGCCCGCAACGGCTATCTGCTGGTCATGACCGACGCCCACGCCGTGGCCCCGGCCATCAGCGCCACCGCTCCGACGGAGGGCCAGGCGCGCGACCGGGTGGCGCTGCTGGCGGCCGAACGGGCGAGCGTGGTCACCTCCGACTGGACCCGGCTGCCGTCCGTGCTGTCCACCGTACTGCCGCGCGGCTGACGGGGGTTGGCGGCCGCCCGGACGGCCCGGGGCGGCCGGGGCGCGGCGCCCGGGCGGCGGAAGGCGGCAGCCGTGCGTGTCGTCCTCGCCGGGAAGCCGTTTCCGCCGCGCGGCCGCCTGGTACGGCTGCCCCAGGCGTACGGCCCCGGAGGGCTCCGGCGAGCCGCGGCGGCGAGGGCGGGCGAAGGCGGATTCCCTTCTCCGAAAGGTGTTCCATGGAACTGCTGGATCAGGGACGGCCGGAAGCGGCCGAGGCCGCGCAGGCGGTGGAGGGCACGGGCGGCGCAGGGCTCACCCGGCGCACGGTACTGGGTGCCGGGACGGTGGCGGCGTCCCTCGTCGCCGCGGTCGGCCCGGGCCTGACAGCGGGCGGTGGCGGCGCGGCGGCGGCCGCGCCGCCCTTCTCCACCGGGCCCGCCGCCGCGGCGCTGCGCCGGCTGCTGCCGGAGCACGCCGCGCAGTTCCGCCTGGCCGCGCTGGACGCGCCGGACGGCGCCGAGCGGTTCCGGGTCGCGGGCGCGGCCGGGCGGGTGGAGGTGTCCGGCACCAGCCCGGCCGTGCTGCTCACCGGGGTGCACTGGTACCTCAAGGAGATCTGCTCGGCCCACATCTCCTGGGCCGGGCGCAACGTCGACCTGCCCGCCACCCTGCCCGCGCCCGAGCGCCCCCTGGAGCGCTCCACCACGCTGCCCAACCGCTTCGCGCTCAACGACACCAACGACGGCTACACCCACCCCTACGCCGACTGGCCCTACTGGGAGCGGCTGATCGACGTGCTCGCCCTGCACGGCTGCAACCAGGTGATGGTCATCGCCGGGCAGGAGGCCGTCTACCACCGGCTGCTGAAGGACTTCGGCTACTCCGACGCCGAGGCCCGCCGCTGGCTGCCCGCCCCCTCCCACCAGCCCTGGTGGCACCTGCAGAACCTCAGCGGCTACGGCGGCCCGATGAGTCCGGAGCTGATCGGGCGGCGCGTGGAGCTGGGCCGGCGCATTACCGCCCGGCTGCGGGAGCTGGGCATGCACCCGGTGCTGCCCGGCTACTACGGCTCGGTGCCGAGGGACTTCGCCGGGCGCGTCCCCGGCGCCCGCACCGTCGCGCAGGGCACCTGGCACGGCTTCGCCCGGCCCGACTGGCTCGACCCGCGCACCCCCGTCTTCGCCGACGTCGCCGCCGCCTTCTACCGGCACCAGCGGGAGCTGTTCGGCAGCGCTTCGCACTTCAAGATGGACCTGCTGCACGAGGGCGGGAACGCGGGGGACGTACCGGTGGCCGACGCCGCGCGCGGGGTGGAGAGAGCGCTGCGCAGGGCCCACCCGGAGGCGGTGTGGGTGATCCTGGGGTGGCAGGACAACCCGCGGCGCGAGCTGGTGGACGCCGTGGACAAGAGCCGGATGCTCATCGTCGACGGCATCTCCGAGCGCACCGAGACCGTCCACGACCGCGAGGCCGACTGGAACGGGACCCCCTACTGCTTCGGCGCGATCCCCAACTTCGGCGGACGCACCACGCTGGGGGCGAAGACCCACGTGTGGAACGAGCGCTTCCACGCCTGGCGCGACAAGCCCGGCAGCGCCCTGGCCGGCACCGCGTACCTGCCGGAGGCCGCCGACCGCGACCCGGCCGCCTTCGACTTCTTCTCCGAACTGGCCTGGCGCGACGCCCCGGTGGACCTGCCCGGCTGGTTCGCCCGGTACGCCGGGTACCGCTACGGGGCCGCCGACCCGCGGGCGCGGGAGGCCTGGCGGGCGCTGCACGACACCGCCTACCGGCACCGCGCCAGGCTCTACGGCTTCACCCACGACAGCCTCTTCGCCGCCCGCCCCGACCTCGCCGCCACCCGGGCCGGGCAGTACGGCCCCACCGAGCTGACCTACGACCCGGCACGCTTCGACGCCGCCCTGGACGGGCTGCTGGAGGCCGCCCCCGCCCTGCGCGGCGGCGACGCCTACCGCCACGACCTGGTGGACGTCGCCCGGCAGGCCCTGGCCAACCGCAGCCGGGTGCTGCTGCCCCAGCTGCGCACCGCCTACGAGGACGGCGACCTGGGGACCTTCCGGGAGCTGTCGGCGCTGTGGCTGCGGCTGATGACGCTCACCGACGAACTGGCCGGAACCCACCGGATGTTCCTGCTGGGCCCGTGGACGGACGCCGCCCGCCGCATGGCGGCCTCCCCCGGGGAGGCGGCGGAGCTGGAGCGCACCGCCCGGGTCCTGCTGACGGTGTGGGGCGAGCGGGCCACCGCCGACGCCGGAAAGCTGCACGACTACGCCAACCGCGACTGGCACGGGCTGACCGGTGACTTCCACCTGCCGCGCTGGCGGCTGCTGCTGGACGAACTGGACGCCGCGCTGGCCTCGGGCCGTCCGCCCGCGCCGATCGACTGGTACGCGGTCGAGGAACCCTGGACGCGGGAGCGCCGGGAGTACCCACTGCGGCCCTCGGGCGATGCGTACGCCACCGCGCAGCGCGTGCGCGACAGCCTCGCCCGCGCGCCCTACCAGGGGCGGCTGGAGGCCGCACTGGAGCCGGGGGCGCTGGAGCCGGGCGGGCGCGGGATGCTGACCGCCTCCTTCACCAACACCAACGGGCTGCGGGCCGCCGGCCCGGTCGAGTTCGCCCTGTCCACCGGTTCCACCGGTCTGCGGGCGGTGCCGCTGGACCCCACCACCGCGGACCGCGTGCCGCCCGGCGGCCGGGCCCGGGTCCGCTGGCGGGTGACCGCCCCCGGCCGGCCGCTGACCACGCCGCTGCGGGAGCTGTCGTACGGCCTGACCGCGCGGTACGGGCCCGAGGGCGGGCGCCGGGTGCGCACGGAGCTGGGCGGCTCGCTGTTCCTGGCCGGGCCGCTGCCGGCGGGGCTGCGCACGGTCTCCACCAACGACGCGGTCTTCGGCCGGATCGGCGAGCGGTACGCCGTGCACGGCGGAGGCGCGGACCTGTGGAAGGGCACCGCGGAGTTCGGCGCCGTGTACCGGCCGGGCGGGCTCGGCGAGCGGGGCTCGGTGACGGTGCGGGTCGACTCCCAGGCGGAGACCGGGCCGTGGGCGAGGGCGGGGATCATCGTCCGCAACGACCTGTCGCGGGCCGGCTCGCCGGGCTTCGTCAACCTGTCGGTGACCCCGGCCAACGGAGTGGTGCTGTCCTACGACTCGGACGGCGACGGCACGCTGGACTCCTACCGGCGGATCACCGGGGTGAAGGCCCCGGTGCTGCTGTGGCTGCGGCGCGCGGGCGCCGAGTACACCGGCGAGCTGTCCGGCGACGGCGGCGCGAGCTGGCGGACGGTGGCGACGGTACGGGTGCCCGGCGCGGCCGGACGGCAGGACGCCGGACTGGGCATGACCGCGGCGGGCGGCACGGCCGGCACGGTGGAGTTCTCCGGGTGGCGCACGGCCTGACTCCGGGCGGCCGGCGGGCCGGGGCCGGAGCCCCCGCCGGCCCTCCCCCCGGCCGCCCGGCAGTCGTCCGACGGCCGTCCGACGGCCGTCTCCGCACGCGGACGGGGCGGCCGGTGACGCGCGGCGCTCGCTAGGGTGTTCCCATGACCACCGGGGTACGCCGCAGGATGGGTGTCGAGGAGCGTCGGCAGCAACTGATCGACGTCGCACTGAGGTTATTCAGCGACCGTCCGCCCGAGGACGTCTCCATCGACGACATCGCCACCGCGGCGGGGATATCGAGGCCGCTGGTCTACCACTACTTCCCGGGCAAGTACAGCCTCTACGAGGCGGCGGTGCGGCGGGCGGCCGACGAGCTGTCCGCCCGGTTCCACGTACCGCACGAGGGCCCGTTCAGCCTGCGGCTGCTGCTGGTGATGGGGCGTTACTTCGACTTCGCCGAGGAGCACGCGCCGGGCTTCTCGGCACTGCTGCGCGGCGGTTCGGTGCGCAGCGAGGCCGTGGTCGAGGAGGTGCGGCAGGCCGCGTACGAACAGCTCCTGGCCCATCTCGAACTCACCGACCCCGGCCCCCGCATGTCCCTGGTGATCCGCACCTGGGTCGGTGTCGCCGAGACCACGGCGCTCAGCTGGCTGGCCGACCGCTCGATACCGCGCCGGGAGCTGGAGCGGCAGCTCGTCCACGACCTGCTGGCGCTGGCCGCGGTGACGGCCGCGTTCGACGAGGAGACGGCCGGAGTGCTGCGCCGCGTCGTGGAACAGGAGCCCGCCGACGGCCCGTTCGCGGAACTGGTGGCCAGACTGCTGGCACTCGTTCCCGGGAGGGCGGACGGCGGGTAGTTTCGACGTCGTGACTCATGTGACCCGTGGACCGAGCACCAGGGCACCGCGTCTGCGCTCGCTCGCGGCGTCGGGGGCGCTGCCGCCGGGCACGCTGGTGGACCGGACGGTGCTCGGCAGGCTGCCCGAGCCGCTGCTGTGGCGCGCCGACGAGCCCGCCGGGCCGGACGGCTGGGAGCGGATGCTCCCGGTGCGGGACGCCACCGGGCTGTGGCCCGTGCTGCTGGGCACGCATGTCCGCGGCACCGCGGTGGAGGACGACCTGCTGCCCCCGCCGCAGGACGCGGACGGCAGCGGCGGTACGGGCGCCGGGGCCGGCACCGGGACGGCCGCCGCCGGTGTGCTGGCCGCCTGGTGGAGGCGGCACGCCGCGTGGGAGCCGGACGGCCGCGGGGCCGGGGGGACACCGGCGCTGCGGCCGTACGGCAGGCGCCCGCCCGAACTGGCGCGCCCCTCGCGCGCGGGCGGCGATCCGGACGCGGCGGCGGCCGGGGCGGCCCGCGCGCTGGTGACGCGCGGCACCCTGCGCCGCCCGCGGATGGCCCTGGTCCCGGCGGCGCGGAGCGCGGACATACCCGCCGTCATCGGCTGGTCGGGCACCCTGGCCTCCGGCGAGGACTTCGAGGGGTACGGCACGGTGCTGCGCTCCTGGGAGGAGCGTTTCGGCACGCGGGTGGTGGCGCTGGAGCCGGACGTGCTGCACCTGTCGGTGCCGGACCCGCCCCGCACCACGGCCCAGGCCCTGCCGGTGGCGGCCGAGCACTACGCGTTCTGCCCCTCGGTGGTGCGGCAGGGCGCCGGATCGATCTCGCGCTACGCGGACAGATGGCTGACCGGCCGGAACCTGTGGTCCTTCTGGTGGGACTGAGCACCGGCCGGGACGGCCGGCGGGGAGACGGCGGGCAGGACGCGCCCCGGGGCGGGGCCGTCTGTCGCCGGCCCCGCCCCGGGGTCCTTCCCGTCTACCGTCCCGCGCGGGTCATCGCGCGGCGAACACCGCCACCGTGCGCGGCGGCACCGTGAAGGCGCCCCTCCCGCCGTCGAAGGCGGCGGTCCGGACCACCGTGTCGGAGCCTTTCGCCTGCACCGGGTGCAGTGCGTAGGAGGCGCCGGCGAGCGAGGGGACGGTCTGCGTCTGCCGCTCGGGGGTGGCGTTGAAGACGACCACCAGATCGCGGTCGCCGTCCGCCAGGCGCATGGTGATCACGCCCGGAGTCTCCTCCTCGCCCGACAGCGGGAAGGACAGCGCCCGCTGGACACCGGCCGCCGTGGACTGGCTGAAGACCTTCTCGGTGGAGCGGATCTCCAGCAGGTCGCGGTAGGCGGCGGAGGCGCCCCGGATCTCCCCGCAGGAGGGCGAGAGGTCGGCCAGGGTCAGCAGCGGCTTCGCGTACGGCCACTTGTCCTCGTTGTCCCAGGCCGGCGGCAGCCCGCGGCCGAAGCCGTTGCCCGCCTCGCAGTTCCAGTGGATGGCGTTGTACCAGTCGCCGGAGTCGTAGGAGTTGCGGTCCAGCGACTTCGAGCGCAGCAGGTCGCTGCCCGCCTGGCTGAGGGCCGGTCCCTGGGAGAGGGCGGCGGTGGCCATGGCGATCACCTGCATACGGGCCCGGTCGGCGGCCGGGGTGTCCTCGGGCAGCTTGAACGCCAGGGCGTCGTAGAGGGTCTCGTTGTCGTGGGCGTCGGCGTAGGCGAGCGCCTCGCCGGGGGCGCCGGCGTATCCGGCCGGTGAGCCGTTGTAGTCGACCTGCGAGCCGGTGACCCGCCTGCCGGAGGTGTCGGTGAAGGTGTAGTCGGCGAGGTTGCCGGACAGTCCGACCTTGATCAGGTCCTGGTAGTGCAGCAGCCGCTGCCTCTGCTCGGCCCGGCTGCCGTTGGCGTCCGAGGAGTTGGGGTCGGTGTACAGGCCGCTGGCGAAGCCCTGGACTCCGGGGTCGGCGTCGAAGGGGCCTCCGCCGCGCACCGCGTCGCGGGCCCGGTCGGAGAAGGTGGCGATGCCGGTGCCGGCCATGTTCTTCTGCGTGGCCTGGACGAAGCGGGCGTCGTCGGCGACCTCTCCGAAGTTCCAGCCCTCGCCGTAGAGGATGATGTCCTTGCCGTCGACACCGTCCTTCTCCGGCGTGAGGGCGTCCAGCGCCTCGCGGACGGCCAGGATGTTGGCCTTGGGGTGGTGGCCCATCAGGTCGAAGCGGAAGCCGTCCACCTTGTACTGCCTGGCCCAGGTGACGATGGAGTCGACCGTGAGCTTGCCCATCATGGTGTGCTCGGGCGCGGTGTTGGCGCAGCAGGTGGAGGTGGCCACCGTGCCGTCGGCCAGCAGGCGGTGGTAGTAGCCGGGCACGATGCGGTCCAGGACGGACTGCTCGTCCTGCCCGGCGGCCATGGTGTGGTTGTAGACCACGTCCAGCACGACCCGCAGTCCGGCCTCGTTCAGGCTCTTGACCATCCTCCGGTACTCGACGGTGCGGGTGGTGCCGTCGGCGTCGGTGGCGTACGAGCCCTCGGGCACGGTGTAGTGCAGCGGGTCGTAGCCCCAGTTGTAGGCGTCCTTGCCGCGGGTCTTCCCGATGCACTCCTGCTGCTCGCCGGAGTCGGCGGGCAGGGCCGCCAGGTCGCAGGCGGGTTCGGTCCTCTCGGCGGCGCGCTCGGGGATGGAGGCGATGTCGTACGAGGGCAGCAGGTGGACGTGTGAGGTGCCCGCGTCCGCCAGCTTCCCGAGGTGCTTCATGCCGTCGGCCGAGCCCTCGGTGAAGGCCAGGTAGCCGCCGCGGTGCTTCTCGCTCACCGTGGGGTCGGCGACGGAGAAGTCGCGGATGTGCAGTTCCTGGATCTGCGCGTCGCGCAGCGGGGTCGGGGCCGGCTTGTCCAGCTTCTTCCAGCCCCTGGGGGCCAGTTTCGGGTCGGACAGGTCGACGACCAGGCTCTTTTCGGAGTCGGTGGTCAGGGCGGTGGAGTAGGGGTCGGTGACCTTGTTGGTGACCAGCCTGCCCACCGAGGGCGCCCAGACCTTCACGTGGTAGCGGTACGGCTCGCCCGTCCAGCTCCGGTTGCCGCGCGCGCTCCACACGCCGGTGGCGTCGTCGCGGCGCATCCGCACGGTGCGGCCGTCCAGTTCGAGGGAGACCTGCTGCGCGGTGGGTGCCCACACCGACAGGGTGGGGCGTCCCTTGCGGTCGAAGACCGGACCGAGGTCGGCCTTGGCCGCCTTCTTGCCGTAGAGGTCGTCCAGCACGCCGGGGATCTGCACTCCGGTCGCCGCCAGCAGCGCGCTCTCGCTGTTGCGCTGGGTGGCGACGATCTGGCCGCGCAGGGCGGTGCGCACCCGGTCGCGGTCGCGGGGGTCGATGCGGAAGGCCGGGTAGTCCTTCAGGTGCGGGAACTTCTCCTTCTGCGCGTCGCTCAGCCCGCCGGGCACGGGGTTCAGCCGCAGCCAGCGGCCCTCGTGGTTCAGGGCGCCGTCCTCGACCGCGATGGTGCCGCGGGTGTCGTAGGCGAGCTGCTGGCTGGTGGCGTCGGTGGCCTTGACCTTCCAGGCGACGGTGTCCCGGTCGATCCACTGGGCCTCGGCCCCGCCCAGGTCCAGGTCGGGCGCGCTGCCGGTGGTGGGCAGCAGGTAGCCGGGGGTGGCGGACAGCTTCCAGACCTCGCGGCCGTGGGTGGCGAAGTCCAGCGACTGGTCGGCGTTCTCGTCCTTGGTGTCGCCCTTGTGGATGATGTAGCTCAGCGAGGTCGCGCCCTCGGCGAGCGGCACCTCGAAGGTGACGCCGAAGGCGTCCTTCCCCGTCGGCATCAGGGGCTTGGACCAGTCGGTGGGCTCGGCGGCACCGGTCCAGGTGTGCAGGCCCCAGCCGTCGTAGTCGCCGTCCGTGCGGTGGTAGTGCAGTACGGCCTTCTTCTCGTCCTGCGGCGGGTAGACGCCCCCGGGGCGCTCGGACAGCGTCTTGTCGCTGCCCTGCTCGACCCACACCTCGCCGGTCCTGGCCAGGTCGATGGTGCGCTCGGGTCCGTCGTCCACGCCGTCCTTGGTGACGGTGAAGGACACCTCGCCCTCGCCCTCGGCGGGCCTGACCCAGGCGAAGGCGCCGTAGGCGTCGCGGCCGGTGAAGTCGGCGGTGCGGTCGCCGGCGACCAGTTTCCAGCCGTCGTAGTCGCCGTCCGTGCGCTGGTAGTGGACGACGGCCCAGTCCCGCTCGACGGCCGAGGGCTTCTTCGGCGGCGGGGCCTGGCCGGCGGCCGAGGAGGCGGTGTCGGAGGCGGTGCGGCCCTCGGCGTCGACCACGACGGCCTTGTAGCGCAGCGGCGTTCCGGCCTTCACGTCCCGGCCGATGTGCTGGGTGACCTTGTAGGGGGCGTGGTCGGCGGTGCCGAGGGTCTGCCACTTCCCGTCACCCGTCTGAGCGGCGAAGACGACGCGGTTCGGTCCGCCTCCGTCTCCTCCCCCGACGTTCGCGGTGATCTCGACGGTGCCGGTGGCGCCCGCGGCGGGGGCCTCCAGCTCGATGGTGGGCGCGGCGGCGGGGGCGGGCAGCGGCTTCGCCGCCCTGAACACCGCGGTGGACAGGGCCGGGACGGTGACGGTCAGCCTCGCGTCCGATCCGGTGCGCACGGTGGCGTCGCCGCCGTGGAGCTGGCGGAACGCGGTGTCCGGCGAGCCGGTGGGGATCTCGACGGTGCGGGCCTTCTCGCCGTTGTTGGCGGCGACGAGGTACTCGGTGCGCCGCTCGGCGTCGGTGCGGGTGAAGGCGTACACGCCGGGGCCGTCACCGCTGTGCGCGTACCGCTCGGTCTGGACGCCGTCGCGCAGGGCGGGGTGCTTCCGGGTCAGCTTCGACAGGGCGGCGATGGAGCGGTACAGGGGGTGGGAGGTGTCGTAGGCGTCCTCGGCGTGGGTGCTGTCGGTGCCGATCCGGTCGTTCTTCTCCTCGTCCAGGTAGGAGGGCACCTTGGAGGCGAAGAGGGTCTGGCGGGCGTCCTGGTCGCCGCCGGTGCCGGTGAAGCCCTGCTCGTCGCCGTAGTAGATCACCGGGTTGCCGCGGCTGAGGAACATCAGCTCGTTGGCGAGCTTCGCCCGCTTGAGCAGTTCGGCGTCACCGGCGCCGGGGTTGTCCTGGCGCAGGAAGGCGCCGATGCGGCCCATGTCGTGGTTGCCGGTGAAGGTGACCTGCTCGTACGCGTTGGAGCGGCCGGTGGTGTAGCGGTAGTCCTGGGCGAACAGGTCCGACAGCCTGGCCGCCGGCCCGCCCTGGGAGGCGTAGGAGCGGGCCGCCTCCTGGAAGCCGAAGTCGAGGGTGGCGTCCAGCTTGCCGCGGGTGACGTAGGGGGCCATCTGGGCCGGGTCGGAGGAGTAGACCTCGCCGAACATGAAGAAGTCCTCGCGGCCCTTCTTCGCGGCGTAGGCGTCCAGGGCGGTGGCCCACTGGGTCCAGAACTCCATGTTGACGTGCTTGACCGTGTCGATACGGAAGCCGTCGATCCGGAAGTCCTTCACCCACCGCTGGTAGATCTTCTTCATGCCCTCGACGACCTCGGGACGCTCGGTCCACAGGTCGTCCAGGCCGTGGAAGTCGCCGTACTGCGAGCTCTCCCCGGCGAAGGTGGAGTCGCCCCGGTTGTGGTACATCTCCGGGTCGTTGAGCCAGCCGGGGACCTTCACGTCCTTCTCGGCGGCCGGAACGACCGGGGTGCGCGGGAAGGAGTCGCGGTCGGTCTTGGGGAATTTCCCTCCAGCGGCGTAGTCGGCGTCGTCGAAGGGCCTGCCGTCCTCGGTGAGGTAGGGGAAGGCGCCCTTGGACAGGTAGGAGTAGGACTTCTCCTCGTAGTTCACCACGTCGGCGGTGTGGTTGGTGATGACGTCGAAGAAGACCTTCATGCCCTTGTCGTGGGCGGCGTCGATCAGCTTCCGCAGGTCGTCGTTGGTGCCGAAGTGCGGGTCGACCTGGGTGAAGTCGGTGATCCAGTAGCCGTGGTAGCCGGCGGAGGCGTTCTCCCCCTCGCCCTGGACCGGCTTGTTCTTGAAGATGGGCGCCATCCAGATGGCGGTGGTGCCCAGGCCCTTGATGTAGTCGAGCTTCTTGGTCAGGCCCTTGAGGTCGCCGCCCTGGTAGAAGCCCTTGTGGGTGGGGTCGTAGCCGGTGGTCAGGCGGTCACCCTCCAGCCCGCCGCGGTTGTTGGAGCGGTCCCCGTCGGCGAAGCGGTCGGGCAGGACGAAGTAGAACTGCTCCCGTGTCAGGTCGTGCCGGGTGGGCTCGGCGGCCAGTTTCGCGTCGGACGGCGGCGGTGGTGGTGCGGCCTTGGCGGGGGCCGCCGCGGTGATGAGCGTCGCCAGGAGCGCGGCCGCGATGCTCGCGGCCGCTCCTCTGCGCGCCAGGGGACCTGTCACGGGTCGCTCTCCTCGGGTGCGGTGATCTGTGCGTGGTGCGCTGTGTCGCGCGGTGTCGCGCTGTGTGTGTGGGGGGGACCTGTGGGGAGTCCGGGCGGCCGGATGGCCGGGCGG
>NZ_JAKMAY010000123.1:0-6671 GCF_022015835.1 Streptomyces sp. ICN903
CCGGGCCCACCGCGTCCCCCGGGGCGAACGCCCCCGGAGACCCGGGCCGGAACGGTACGGCGGAACGAGGCTGGTTCCGGGCCCATCGGAAGGAGTGGATCGGGTTCGCCGGAATGGTCGTGGCGGCGGCCATCGGAGCCGCGGTGACCTACGCCGTCGCGCCCGACGACAAGGGCGGCGGGGAGGGCGGAGGCAGCGCGGCGTCCGAGCAGACGCCCGGAGGGGTCTCCTCCTCCCTCCCGAAGACCGGGGACACGCCCGGCGCTCCCGCCACCGGGGCAGGTCCGGTCGCGAGCGCGACGGCACGGGCGAATCCGTCCAGGGGTGTTCCTCCGATCCGGTGGCAGGGCCCCCTGGTCCTCGAGGGGTACGGCAAGGACCTGGACGCGGAGCAGCCCGCCGACAACTCGGGGAAGAACGACCTCAACACCCAGGGAGCCGCCCTGGACTACGACCTGGTGACGTTCGGAGACGCCATCGTCTCGCTGTGGACCGGCGGAGAGCCGCCGGACTACGACGACTGCGCGGCCACGGTGGGCGCGGCCGGACGGCACTCCCAGCCTCTGGAGGAGGACTCCGTGTTCTGCTTCCGGACCGACGAAGGCCGCGTCGGACGGGCCGAGGTCGTCGACATGCCGGAGGACGAACTGGCGCCGGTCGTCGCGTTCGACGCCGTCGTCTGGGATTCCCCGAGCTGACCCGCCCCGGCTCCGGCACGTCCGGCCGGACGTGCCGGGGTGAACCGGCTCCGGGGTCGACTGAGCCGTAGACGGCGCCGGGATCGACCACGGTCCGGCCGTGACGGCCCGAAGGGCGTTGACGCGGCTCCCGTACTCACGGCGGAACCGTGCCGGGACGGGACGGGGCGGGGGCCTTGGTCGTCAGGAACCGGTGGCGGGCGCGGAGCCGGCGGTGCGATCGGCGAGCAGGGCGGTCAGGGCGCGATCGCTCCCGGCGGCCGCGACGAGACTGAGCCCGACGGGGCCGGCCGGGCCCCGCACCCCGGGCAGGGTCAGCACCGGCAGGCCCGCCACGCTCGCGGCGCAGACCATCCGCACGGTCGCGGTGCGCAGCGCCATACCGGTGACGGCCGGGCCGGGCGGGGGAGCCGCCGTCGGGGCCGCCGGCTGCACGAGTGCGGTCCCGGGCGGGATCAGCTCGGCGAGCGCGCTCCGCGCCCTGCCCACGGTGTCCCGGGCCCACGCGAGGTACTCGGCCGGCATGCCCTCGCCCGCGGCGACGGCGTCCGCGACGAGGGGCGAGACGGCCTCGCGGTGCGCCCGCAGCCAGTCGCCGTGCAGCCGCCACATCTCCACGGCCTGGAGGACACCCAGAGCCTCCGCCCACTCCTCGAGATGCGCGGCGCAGGTGTCGCTCCCCGGCAGCAACGGGACGGCCAGCGCCTCCGCCCACGCGTGGGCCGCGTCCTGCAGCGGCCCACGCAGTGCCGGGTCCACCAGGTCGAACAGGTCCGTGGCCAGGAGCAGCCTCTCGACCGGTCGACCGGTGCGCCGTGGAAGGAGCACGTCGGACACCCGGCCGAGCAGTCGCGGTGTCCGGGTCATCCAGCTCACGGTGTCGAACGAGGGCGCGAGAGGGATCTGGCCGGTGCTCGGGACCAGACCGTGCGTCGGCCGCAGGCTGTACAGCCCGCAGTAGGAGGTCGGCACCCGCACCGAGCCCGCCGTGTCCGTGCCCAGACCGATGTCGGCCAGCCCCAGGGCGACGGCGCCGGCCGGGCCGCTCGACGAACCCCCGGGAACCCGGCCGGGCGCCGCGGGATTCGGCGGCATCCCGTAGTGCGCGTTGACCCCGGACAGGCCGTAGGCCAGCTCGTCGGTCCGTGCGATGCCGGCGACGTCCGCCCCCGCCCGGAGCAGGACCCGGACGGCGGAGGCGTGGGCGGACTCGACCGGCGCCTCGCGCAGCCACGCCGGATTCCCCGCCCCGATCGCATGGCCGGCGACGGCGAAGACGTCCTTCACCGCGACCCGGGAGCCGGACAGCACACCTTCCCCGGGTGCCGCGACCAGCGGATCACCGGCCACACGCCAGACCGATGAGGCGGCCTCCCCCGGAGGCGGGAGGCCATCGCGGGGGGCGCCCGTCGTTCCACCGCCGCAGTGGCGGGGCGGGACCAGGGGCGGTACGTCGGCAACGGCGGGACTCGGCCGCTGGGCGGGCATGGGGAACCTCGGGCGTGATCGGAAGGCGGGTGCGTGCGACCCCGCTCGCGGGGTGAACCGGCCGGAACGGGGCCGGACGACGAAGCCGGGGGGACGGTGACGGGCCGCCGCGCTCGCGGCGGCGGCCCGTCGTCGTCGCGTCGTCGCGTCGTCGGTCGAGGAGGCGGAGACTATTCGGGCCAGGGGGAGTCCTTGATGACCTCGACGAAGTCGCCGCGGACGAATCCGGGCACGTAGTGGGCGAGCACATCGGCCTTGACGTTGCCGAACGTCGTCTCGGGACGGTCCTTGATCCCCTCGGTGAACGCGGCCAGGATCCGGTTCTTGAAGTCCGGGCGGGGGTGGGCCTCCACCACGGCCGCACGCTCCTCGTCGGAGACCGCGCGGTAGCCGATGCCCAGCACGTCCAGCTCCACCCCCCGGGTGACCAGGGCGATCTCGGGGGCCATGTGCAGCGGGATCTCCGGCGTGGTGTGCAGGGCGATCGCCGTCCAGACCCGGTCGGCCTCCTCGCCGGTGATGCCGTGGGCGTGCAGGAACCGCCGCGCCTCGTCGGCACCGTCGATCTCGAAACGCCGGTCGGTGCGGCGGAACCGCTCGGTCAGCCCCAGGTCGTGGAACATCGCCCCGACGTACAGCAGTTCCGGATCGAACCGCAGCCCCTGTTCGCGCCCGCGCAGTGATCCCCAGAGGAACACGCGCCGGGAGTGGTCGAACAGCAGCGGCGAGGCCGCCTCACGGACCAGTTCGGTCGCCTCCCGCGCCATGGCGCTGTCCGGGATGCGTACGCCCGCGATCGTCTCGCCCATGATCCCTCTCCACTCCTCGTCCCGGCGGTCCGGCCTCCCTCCCAGGGTCGCAGGGCGCCCACCGCGGCGCCACGGCCCGCTGGGCCGAGCGGGTCCGTCCCGACCGTGCCCGGCGACTCCTCCTCGACAAACGCGGCGTCACCGCGTCCGCCCGGACGCCGCACGGTTTCCGGTACCTGGTTTCCGGCCATGGCCGAAGGGCGCCCTACCGCCCCCGCCCCCCGCTGCCCAGACTGCTGCGCGGATCCGGGGAGAGGGGGCCGGGATGGCTACTCGTCGTAGAGGCAGCGGAGGCAGCGGAGGCCGTATGGGGCGCGGGGGCCGTATGGGGCGCGGAGGCCGCGGACGCGGCTCGGCGGCGCGGCGCAGGCGCGAGGCCCGGCAGAGGGCGGCGGTCGTCGGCGGCGTGGCGGTGCTGCTCCTGCTCACCGCCTCCTGGTCGGCCGTCTGGCCGTACCTCCTGGGGGCCGCGATCGCCGCGGGTCTCGGCGGCCTGGTGTGGTGGCTGTGGCGCACCGACCGGATCGTCCGGGGCGGGGACCGGCAGTGGCGGCAGGCGGACGCGGTGGCGGCCGGACGCCGCACGCTGGCCGAGGTGGACGCGATGTCCGGCACCGAGTTCGAGGAGCTGGTGGCCGCGCTGTGCCGCCGCGACGGCTGCACGGAAGTGCGGCGGGTGGGCGGCTCCCACGACAACGGCGCGGACGTGGTCGGGCGGCTGCCGGACGGCCGCACGATGGTCGTCCAGTGCAAGCGGTACGCGCCGCACCGCACCATCGCCAGCCGCGAGATGCGCGACCTGATGGGAGCGAAGGTGCACTTCGGGGCCGACGTGGCCGTCTTCGTGACGACCTCGCGCTTCAGCGCTCCGTCCCAGGCGCTGGCGGTGGAGCACGGCATCCTGGCCGTGCACCGCGACCACCTGGGCCTGTGGAACAACGGCACCTCCCTGCCCGCCCTGGCCGGCGTCAACGGCGCCGGCCAGGGCGACCGGGAACACCGCGCGCGCTGGAGGAACACCTACGGCACGTAGCGCGTGCGAGGGGCCCGGCGGCGGGTTACGGGAGCGTGGTCCACTTCTGGTTGTTCTGGCCGTTGCAGGTCCACAGGATGATCGGGGTCCCGTTGGCGGTTCCCGCCTGTTCGGCGTCCAGGCACAGTCCGGCGTGGACGTTGCGGATCGACCCGTCGGCCCGCATGGTCCACTTCTGGTTGTCCTGGCCGTTGCAGGGCCAGACGATGACCGGCGTGCCGTTGGAGGTGCCCCGGTCGGAGGCGTCCAGGCACTTGTCGCCGTAGACGCGGATCTCGCCTCCGGCCCAGGTGGTCCACAGCTGGTTGGCGGCGGTGTGGCAGTCCCAGATCAGCGTCGCCGTCCCGGCCGCGGTGGAAGCGCCTTCCACGTCGAGGCAGCGGCCGGATCCGGTACCGCGCAGGCGTGCGGTGGTGGAGTCCAGCGGGCTGCCGCCGGTCATCCTGAACACGGCGACTCCGTGCGCGGGGACGCTGGCCGAGATCCGGCCGGATGTGCTCGACGTGGTGCCGGTCCACAGGTCGGTGAGGGTGAACGACCCTCCGGACAGGCCGACTTGTGCGGCCGTGGTGGTGATGGTCGTGGTGCTGCCGCCGCGGTTGAGCAGGCCGACCGCGACGGAGCCGTCGGACAGGGGCTTGGCGAACACCTCGGTGGCGCCGTCGTCGCGGACTCGGCGTCCGCCCGCGCCCAGCGGGTCCTGGTTCACCGCGAGCAGGCGCGGGTTGCGCAGGATGGCGCTCACGTCGGCGGACATGGTGCGGATGTCGTTGCCGGCCATGAGCGGGGCACTCATGAGTGCCCACAGGGCGAAGTGGGAACGGGACTCGGTCAGGGACAGGCCGGGGCGGCCGACGACCAGCATGTCGGGGTCGTTCCAGTGACCCGGGCCCGACTGCGCGGCGAGCGGGGCGGTGACGTCGAGGACGTTGCCGACGCCCATCGGGTAGCTGTTGGTGTTGCCGTTCTGCCAGATGTCGAGCAGGTCCTCGGTCGTCCGCCACAGGTCGGCGACCTCGCCCCAGTCGTACTTGTCGCCGGTGGGGGCGTGGAAGCTGTTGGGGTTGATGCCGTAGACGATCGGGCGGCCGGTGGCGCGCAGGGCGTCACGCATGATGGTGAACCGCGCGATCTGCTCGCTGAGGGTGCCACTGCCGGAGCACCAGTCGTACTTGAGGTAGTCCACGCCCCAGGAGGCGAACGTGGCGGCGTCCTGGGCCTCGTGGCCCCTGCTGCCCGTGGAACCGGGATAGGTGCCCACGCCCTGGGCGCACGTCTTCTCGTTGGGGGCCTGGTAGATGCCGAACTTCAGGCCCTTGCCGTGGATGTAGTCCCCGAGCGCCTTCATCCCGCTGGGGAACTTGGCCGGGTTGGCCCGCAGGTTGCCGGCCCTGTCACGCTGCGGGTCGAACCAGCAGTCGTCGACCACCACGTACTCGTAGCCGGCGTCGCGCATGCCCGAGGACACCATCGCGTCGGCGGCCTCGCGGACCTGTGTCTCGGTGATCCCGCATCCGAAGCTGTTCCAGCTGTTCCAGCCCAGCGGCGGAGTGAGCGCCGGACTGCCCGGTGCGGCCTCGGCGGTCGTGCCGGCGGAGGCGGTGACGCAGGCGGTGACCGTCAGTACGGCGGCCGCGAGGAGGCGCGGCAGTCGACTGCGTAAGGGAACCATGGGGGATTCCTTCCTGGGAGTCTGAGCGGAAGCCACTCGTCGGCGGGTCCGACGGGCATGGTCGCGGGCCCGTGATCAAATGCGGGTCGGCGCCGCGGGGCGAGGAGGCCTGGCCGGTACGGCCACGCTCGTGATCGCCACCCGTGACCACGTCTGTGCATGGGGACCTCGTCATCGGGGCTCTCCTTCGTGGATACCCCGTCCTTTAGGGCGGGGAGGAAACGAAGCTCCTGCGGAGCAGGGCAGGGAACGCCGGTTCGCCGCCAGGGCGGACCGGCGTCCACCCGCAACTGCCCACACTCCGTCACAAACTGATGGGGTAGTATGTGAACTGTGAAGACCACCCACGTGAAGCGGGCTTTCAAGTACCGCTTCTATCCGACCGATGCGCAGGCAGCTGAGCTGTCGCGCACGTTCGGCTGCGTGCGGAAGGTCTACAACCTCGCCCTGGCCGCGCGCACCGAAGCGTGGACGCGGCAGGAGCGGGTGAACTACAACCAGACGTCGGCGATGCTGACGGCCTGGAAGAAGACCGAGGGACTCGCCTACCTCAACGAGGTGTCCTCCGTCCCGCTCCAGCAGGCACTGCGGCACCTTCAGACGGCGTTCACGAACTTCTTCGGCAAGCGGGCGAAGTACCCGCGCTTCAAGTCGCGGAAGAAGTCCCGCAAGTCCGCGGAGTACACCACCAGCGCGTTCCGGTTCCGCGACGGCAGCCTCACCCTGGCGAAGATGGCGGAGCCGCTCGACATCGTGTGGTCCCGTCCCCTCCCGGAGGGTGCGTCGCCGTCCACGGTGACCGTGTCCCAGGACGCGGCCGGACGCTGGTTCGTGTCCCTGCTGTGCGAGGACCCGTCCGTCAAGCCGCTCCCCGCCACCAGCGCGGCCGTCGGCATCGACGTCGGGCTCGACCACCTGCTGACCCTCTCGACCGGGGAGAAGATCGCCAACCCCCGCCACGAGCGGCGCGA
>NZ_JAKMAY010000123.1:6681-15601 GCF_022015835.1 Streptomyces sp. ICN903
TCGAACACGTCCACCAGTGCGGACGCCAGCCACTACGCCCGCATCTGGAGCCGTCGGAAGGCCGCACGGAACAAGGCACGCCGGAAGGCTGCCGAGGTCTACGCCCGCATCACCGACCGCAGGCGTGACCACCTGCACAAGCTCACCACTCGGCTCGTTCGTGAAAACCAAACGATCGTGATCGAGGACCTCACCGTCCGGAACATGGTGAAGAACCGGAGCCTGGCCCGCGCCATCAGCGACGCGGCCTGGTCGGAATTCCGGAGCATGCTGGAGTACAAGGCCCAGTGGTACGGCCGCGAAGTGATCGCGATCGACCGATGGTTCCCCTCCTCCAGGCTGTGCTCGACCTGCGGCACCTTGCAGGACAAGATGCCGCTGAACGTCCGCACCTGGACGTGCGACTGCGGGACGACCCACGACCGGGACGTGAACGCGGCGAAGAATATCCTGGCCGTCGGGCTGACGGCGTCTGTCTGTGGAGCTGGTGTAAGACCTCAACGGAGTACTCCGGGCGGGCAGTCGGCGATGAAGCAGAAAACCCCACGGCGCGAGCCGTAGGAATCCCCCTCCTTCAGGAGGGGGAGGAAGTCAACGCGACAGGCCGCTCCAGGAAGTGCAGCCAGACCTGTCCCGCGACGAGAAGCAGGAGCGTGACCACCACCAAGGGCACCGACCAGTCCCGCAACAGGCGCAGTGGCCAAGGGACGTGATCCGTCCGGCTGGTGGCGTAGTTGGCCGCCATGCCCAGCAGCGCCCCGAGCAGCAGGAGCAGAACGTCCAGGACGAGCTTCACCGGACGACGGTCCACGCATCCCCCACCGGAGTCAGAGTCCGCCACCACCCCACGTGCTCCAGCCGATCCTATGCACGGCTCGCCCCGCCGCTCGGCCCCCGGGCGGGAACTCGCCTCCTGGCTCGGCGGGTCCGGCAAGCGCGGCATCCCGAGGGGCGGGGTCTTCGGCGAGAGGACCGGCACCCGTGTCCGGGGCCGTCCCGCTTCCGGGGAGGCGCCGAGGGCGGCGCGGAAACTCAGGGCGCATGCTCCGCACGCAGTGCTTCCGCGGACAGGAGCTCGGCGGGTTCGCCGAGCAGGTCCACTCTGGCTTCGCCGCCCTCTCCGGCGGGCGAAGTACCCGAAGCCGGGGCGTCCCGTTCCGGCACCGCCGGCGCGGGCGGGCCGGCCTCAGCGGGACGGACGCGAGTGGCCGAAGAGCAGCCGGTAGGCGATCAGCAGCACCAGGGAACCGGCGACCGCCGAGACCCACAGGGCCGGGTCGTAGAAGTCCCGCTCCACCGGGCGGTCCAGATAGGTCGCCGACAGCCAGCCGCCCACGAACGCCCCGACGATGCCGATGAGCGTGGTGCCCACCAGCCCGCCCGGGTCGCGGCCCGGCAGCAGGACCTTGGCGACGACCCCCGTGACCAGTCCGAGCACCAGCCAGCTCACGATGTCCACGATCGAACCCCTCCCCGCCGCGGGACTCCGCCCGCGGCCCGTGATCTTCGCGGGCCATCATGCCCGAACGGGGGCGCCCTCGAACACCGTCCGGCCGGGCGGCCGGGGGCGGCGCGGGACGCGCCGCCCCCGGCGGGCGCGCCGCGCGGGGACGGGCGCGCCGCGCGGGGACGGGCGCCGTTTTCCCCTCCACCGAACACCGTTCACATCCGTGGTGGTGACGGGAGGTTCGCCCTGCCCTCGTCCGGGCACACCACGACCCGGAACCGCCGTTCAGGGTCGGACCCGCCGTTCAGGTCCGGAGCTCCGGTGAGCGGAGGGAATCCACGCGCCGTTCGGCTACACGTACATGCGGCACCACCGTGGAAGGCCGAGCGGGGGGCGGGACGAGGCTGTCGCGGTCCGGTTCCCTGATCTAGCCTTCGCCCGTCCGGCCCTTCCTCTCCGGCCGGTCCGTCCATCCGGTCCGTGCGACCGAACCCGTCTCACACCAAGGAACCACCGATGAGAGCTTCCGCGTTCGTCTATCCCTGGGACGTCGTCGGCGACCCGGCCGCCGCCCGCCGGATCGCCGACCTCGGTGTCGAGCAGGTCACCCTCGCCTCCGCCTACCACTCCACCAGGGCGCTCACGCCCCGCCACCCGCGCCACCGCGTCGTCGCCGCCCGGCACTCCGCCGTCTACTACCCGGTCGACCCGGCCCGCTGGGAGGGCCGGCGGCTGCGCCCGTACGCGCAGGACTGGATCGCGGGCGAGGACCCGTACGGCGAGGCCGCGGCGGCTCTGGCCGACGCCGGACTGGAGGTGCACTCCTGGGTGATCCTCGCCCACAACACCCGCCTCGGCGGCGAGCACCCGGATCTGACCGTGCGCAACGCCTACGGCGACCGCTACCCCTGGGCGCCCTGCATCGCGCGGGAGGAGGTGCGCGCCTACGCCGCCGCCCTGGCGGCCGAGGCCGCCGTGCGGCCCGGTGCGCGCGGGGTGGAGCTGGAGTCCTGCGGCTGGTACGGGCTGGGGCATCTGAGCGCCCACGACAAGACCGGCGGGGTACGGCTGGACGGAGCCGGCCAGTACCTGATGTCGCTGTGCTTCTGCCCGGACTGCGAGGCGGGGTACGCCGAGCACGGCGCCGACCCCGAGCGGCTGCGGGGTGCCGTGGCCGACGCGCTGGAGCCGCTGTGGCGCGGGGAGCGCCGGGGGAGCGGGAAGGCGGCCGGCGGGCGCGGCGGGGAGTGGGAGGAGGTGGAGGAGCTGCTGGGGCAGGAGCTCGCCGGGGCCGCGGCCGCCTGGCGCGACCGGGTAGCGAGCGCTTTCCAAACCGAGGTCGTGGCAGCCGTGCGGAAGGCCGCCGAGGCCCGGCGGACGGAAGGATTCCGGGTGCTGCTGCACGCCGATCCGGCGCCCCACCGCTGCGGCGCCAACGTCGGTGTGGACCCCGCCGCGATCCTCGCCCTGGCCGACGGGGTGGTGCTGCCGTGCACCGGGGACGGAGCCGAACGCGAGGCCGTCCTGGCGCCCTTCGCCCGGCACCGGAGCCCCTCCACCGTGCTCGCCGCCAACTTCACGGTGGTCGGCGGCATGGGCGGACGCCCCGCGGAACTGGCCGGGGACGCCGCGCACGCCCGGGAGCTGGGGGCGACCGAACTGCGGCTGTACCACGCGGGTCTGGCCTGCGAGGCGGACCTGGCGGCCGTGCGCGCCGCGCTCGCGCGCCTGGGCTGAGCCGCGCCGGGCGGCACCGGGCGGCACCGGGCGGCACCGGGCGGCACCGGGCGGTGCCGAGCGGCGCCGGGCCGGCGCACCGGCGCGGAGCGCGGCAGCTCCCCGTGATCGTCGGCGCACTCGCCGTCGCGTGCAGTAAGCGCTTTCAAGCCGGTCCCCGAAAGTTCTGTCAGAACCGTTGACGGAGCCCGGGGGCCGCCCTACTTTCGTCCCACCGCACGTCGTACGCGATACGTCATACGCCATATCTCGTGCGTCATATACGAGATGCCGTATGCGGGTGTGCGCCGCGCCCGAGGTGCCGCGCACACCGCCGCCCGTACGCCCGTCGCCACAGCCGACCTGAGAGCCGACCGCATGAGAGCCCCCCTGACCGGTCTCGCACCGGTACCCGTCCCCTCCAGGACGCAGTACGTCATGGAGCATCTGACCCACGCCATCCTCACCGGACAGCTCCCGCCCGGGCAGCCGCTGGTGGAGACCGAGCTGGCCGCGAGATTCGGCGTGTCCAAGACCCCGGTCCGCGAGGCGCTGAAGACCCTCGCGGGCCGCGGGCTGGTCGTGATGAGCGAGTACAAGGGCGCCACCGTGCGCACCGTGGACGCCTCGATGGCCCGCTCGGTCTACGACGTGCGGCTGCTGCTGGAGCCGGAGGCGCTGCGCCGCACCGTCACGGCGAAGGCGGATCTGGCCGGGGCCCGGGCCGCGCTGGAGCGGGCCGACGCCGCCGCCGACCGGGCCGACCGCTCGCTGGCCAACCGGGACTTCCACCGGGCCCTGTACCTGCCCTGCGGCAACCCGCTGCTGACGCGGATGCTCGACGACCTGCGCGACCAGGCGGCCCTGGTGTCCACCGTCGCCTGGGAGGCCGTGCCCTCCTGGGAGCACGAGGCCGCCGAGCACCGGGAGATCCTCGCCCGGGCCCTGGACGGGGACGCCGACGGCGCGGCCCGGCTGCTGCGCGACCACATCGAGGGATTCGTCCGCCGGGCCTTCCCGGCCATGGAGAACCAGGAAGGTCAGGTCCAGGCATGACGGACTTCTCCCACCGGCGGGCCGCGCTCGCCGACGTCGTGGCGATCCCGGTCACACCGTTCGACGAGCGGGGCCGGCTCGACGCCGGCACCTACCGGGCCCTGGTCCGCCGGCTGCTGGACGCCGGGATCCGCGCCGTCACCCCCAACGGCAACACCAGCGAGTTCTACTCCCTCACCCCCGAGGAGCGGCGGCTGGAGGTCGAACTGACCGTGGCCGAGGTCGAGGAGGCCGGAGGGAGCGCCGAGGTCGTCGTGGGCATCGGCCACGACCCGGCCACCGCGGTCGCCGCCGCGGAGCAGGCCCGCGACGCCGGGGCCGGCATGGTGATGGTCCACCAGCCCGTCAACCCCTATGTCTCGCAGGCCGGCTGGGTGGACTACCACCGGGCCGTCGCCGAGGCCGTCCCGGAGGTGGGGGTCGTCCCCTACCTGCGCAACCCCCTCATCGAGGGCTCGGCCCTCGCCCGGCTCGGCGAGGAGTGCCCCAACGTCATCGGCGTCAAGTACGCCGTCCCCGACGCCGCGCGCTTCGCGGCCTTCGCCCGCGACGCCGGCCGGGACCGCTTCGTGTGGGTGGCCGGACTCGCCGAGCTGTACGCGCCGGCCTACTTCGCCTGCGGCGCCACCGGCTTCACCTCGGGCCTGGTCAACGTGGCCCCGCGGATCTCGCTGGAGATGCTCCGCGCCCTGCGGGCGGGGGACTTCGGCGCCGCGATGGAGGTGTGGGAGAGCATCCGCGTCTTCGAGGACCTGCGCGCCGCGCAGCAGTCGGCCAACAACGTCTCCGTCGTCAAGGAGGCCCTGGCCCACCTCGGCCTGTGCCGCCGCGACGTCCGCCCGCCGAGCCGGACGCTGCCCGAGGAGCAGCGCGCCGAGATCGCCGGGATCGTCAAGGGATGGGAGGCGGCATGACCGGCCGGCACAGCCAAAACGGACAGCACGGACAGCACGGCCCGAGCGGCGGCCCCCGCGCCCGCCGCGCCCCCGAGGAGCTGCGCAGCCACCAGTGGTACGGCACCGACGGGCTGCGCTCCTTCAGCCACCGCGCCCGTACCCGGCAGCTCGGCTACCTCCCCGAGGAGCACCTGGGCAAGCCGGTCATCGCGATCCTCAACACCTGGTCCGACATCAACCCCTGCCACCAGCACCTGCGCGAGCGCGCCGAGGCGGTCAAGCGCGGGGTGTGGCAGGCCGGCGGCTTCCCCCTGGAGTTCCCCGTCTCCACCCTCTCGGAGACCTTCCAGAAGCCCACCCCCATGCTCTACCGCAACCTGCTCTCCCTGGAGACCGAGGAGCTGCTGCGCTCCTACCCGGTGGACGGCGCGGTGCTGATGGGCGGCTGCGACAAGACCACCCCCGCCCTGCTGATGGGCGCGGCCAGCGCCGACCTGCCCACCGTCTTCGTCCCCGCCGGGCCCATGCTGCGCGGCCACTGGCGCGGCGAGACCCTCGGTTCGGGCACCGACATGTGGAAGTACTGGGACGACAAGCGCGCCGGCCTCATCGGCGACTGCGAGATGGCCGAACTGGAGTGCGGCCTGGCCCGCTCGCCCGGCCACTGCATGACCATGGGCACCGCCTCCACCATGACCGGCGCGGCCGAGGTGCTGGGCGTGACCATGCCCGGAGCGTCCTCCATCCCCGCCGTCGACTCCGGCCACTCCCGGATGGCCGCCGCGGCCGGGCGCCGGATCGTGGAGCTGGCCTGGACCGACCACAGGCTCTCCACCGTCCTGACCCGCGAGGCGTACGAGGACGCCGTCGCCGCCGTGTGCGCGCTGGGCGGCTCCACCAACGCCGTCATCCATCTGATCGCCATGGCCGGGCGCTCCGGCGTCGACCTCACCCTGGACGACTTCGACCGGATCGCCCGCACCACGCCCGTGCTGGCCAACCTCCGGCCCGGCGGGAAGTACCTGATGGAGGACTTCCACTACGCGGGCGGCATGCCCGGCTTCCTCTCCCGGCTGCAAGGCCACCTCCACCTGGAGCGGCCCACCGTCGCCCACGACACGCTGCGCGAGCAGATCGCCGGCGCCCTCGTCCACGACGACGACGTCATCCGCACCGCCGACAACCCGCTCGCGGCCGAGGGGGGCGTGGCCGTACTGCGCGGCAACCTCGCCCCGGGCGGCGCGGTCATCAAGCACATCGCCGCCGAGCAGCACCTGATGAAGCACACCGGCCCGGCGGTCGTCTTCGACGACTACCGCACCATGCAGGCCACCATCAACGACCCGGACCTGGGCATCACCGCCGAGAGCGTGCTGGTGCTGCGCGGCTCCGGACCGCTGGGCGGACCGGGCATGCCGGAGTACGGGATGCTGCCGATCCCCGACCACCTGCTCAAGCAGGGCGTGCGCGACATGGTCCGCCTCTCCGACGCCCGGATGAGCGGCACCAGCTACGGCGCCTGCGTCCTGCACATCGCCCCCGAGTCCCACGTGGGCGGGCCGCTCGCCCTGGTGGAGACCGGCGACCTGATCACCCTCGACGTGGCCGCGCGCACCCTGCGGCTGGAGGTCGACGACGCCGAACTGGAACGCCGGCGCGCCGCCTGGCGCCCGCCCGAGCGGCGCTACGGGCGCGGTTACGGGGCGCTGTACGAGGAGCACATCACCCAGGCCGACACCGGCTGCGACTTCGCCTTCCTCGCCCGCCCCGGCGAGGTCCCCGAACCCTACGCGGGCTGACCGCCCGCACCGCACCACCACCGCACCACAGACCGTCCGAACCACCCGCCGACACGACATCTCGAACGACGTTCGACAGTCATTCGACGACAGAACGGAGCACCGGCAATGGCCCTCACCGCCGTGCCGAAGAAGCGCCCCCTGCCAGGGAGGCCGGGGAAACCGGGGAAGCCGGAAAAGCAGGGGAAGACCGGGCTCACCGGGAAGCGCGGCCTGCCGTACCTACTGATCGCGCCCGCCGGGCTGCTGATGCTGGGCTTCATCGCCTACCCGATGCTCAGCGTCCTCTACTACAGCCTCCAGCACTACAACGTCACCAAGCCCTGGCGGAACGGCTTCGCGGGTCTGGACAACTTCCGGGAGATCTTCTTCGAGGACCCGCTGTTCTGGCAGACCCTCGCCTTCAGCGCCAAGTGGGTCGTCGCCGAGGTCGGCCTCCAGCTCGTCTTCGGCCTGGCGCTCGCGCTGATCGTCAACCAGACGTTCGTCGGCCGCGGCATCGCCCGGGCCCTGGTCTTCTCGCCCTGGGCCGTCTCCGGTGTGCTCACCACCACGATCTGGATCCTGCTGTACAACCCCTCCACGGGCCTGAGCCGCTATCTGGCGGACGCCGGCATCGGCGAGTACGGCACCTCCGTCCTCTCCGACACCGGCACCGTCTTCTGGGCCGCGGTGCTGGCCGAACTGTGGCGCGGAGTCCCCTTCTTCGCGATCCTCATCCTCGCCGACCTGCAGTCCATCTCCAAGGACCTGTACGAGGCGGCCTCGGTGGACGGTGCCAGCCGCTTCCGGCAGTTCTGGCACATCACCCTGCCGCACCTGAAGGACGCGATCATCCTCTCCACCCTGCTGCGCGCGGTGTGGGAGTTCAACAACGTCGACCTGCTCTACACCCTCACCGGCGGCGGACCGGCCGGCGTGACCACCACGCTCCCGCTCTACGTCGCCAACACCGGCATCGAGGGCCACGACTTCGGCTACGCCTCCGCGCTGACCACCGTGGCCTTCGTGATCCTGCTCTTCTGCTCGATCCTCTATCTGCGCCTGAGCAAGTTCGGAGGCGACGACAAGTGACCGCGGCAATCGTGGAGAAGGGCGTCCAGACGCCCGCCCCGGCCG
Source organism: Streptomyces sp. ICN903 (assembly GCF_022015835.1). Classification (NCBI taxonomy): domain Bacteria; kingdom Bacillati; phylum Actinomycetota; class Actinomycetes; order Kitasatosporales; family Streptomycetaceae; genus Streptomyces; species Streptomyces sp. ICN903. The sequence goes on from NZ_JAKMAY010000123.1 coordinate 14,715, forward strand.
ACGGGGAGACCCCGCCCCCGGCCCGGAGGAAGGCACGGCAGCGCAAGCTCGACGACGGGCCGCCGCGCTGGCAGATCTACCTGCCCCTGGGCATCTACCTGCTCTTCACCCTCATCCCCTTCTACTGGATGCTGCTGTTCGCGCTCCGCCCCTCCGGATCCACCTCGCTGGTGCCCTGGCCGATGACCGGCGAGCACTTCGAGAAGGTCTGGAACGAGCGCAGCTTCGGCACCTACTTCCTCAACAGCACCCAGGTCGGCATCGCCTCGATGGTGATGACGATGGCGGTGGCCCTGGCCGGCGGGTACGCCCTGGCGCGCTTCCGGTTCCGGATGAAGAACGCCTTCATGCTGGCGCTGCTGTGCTCGCAGTTCATCCCCGGCGCGCTGATGCTGGTCCCGCTGTTCGAGACCTTCCGCAACCTCCAGCTCATCAACTCCATGTGGAGCGTGATCATCGCGGAGACGGTCTTCCAGCTGCCGCTGTCGATGATCCTGATCAGCGGCTTCATCAAGAACGTCCCCGAGTCGCTGGAGGAGGCGGCCTGGGTGGACGGCTGCTCCCGGCTGCGGGCGTTCGCGGCCATCGTGCTGCCGATGCTGCGGCCCGGGCTGATCGCGGTGGGCTCCTTCGCCTTCGTGCACAGCTGGAACCACTTCCTGTTCGCCCTGATGTTCCTCTCCTCGCAGGAGAAGCAGACGATCCCGGTGGGCCTGAACACCCTCATCGGCTCCGACAGCGTGGACCTGGGCGCGCTCGCGGCGGGCGGCGTGGTCGCCGCGGTGCCCGTGGTGATCATCTTCGCCTTCATCCAGAAGTGGCTGATCACCGGGTTCAGCGCGGGGGCGGTGAAGGGCTGATGACTCCCGCCGCCTCCGCCCCCGCCT
>NZ_JAKMAY010000124.1:0-8031 GCF_022015835.1 Streptomyces sp. ICN903
CCCGGGAACCGCTCCCGATGCCCCCCGCCCGCCGCACGGCCGTCGTCACCTGCATGGACGCGCGTCTGGACGTGTACGGGCTCCTCGGCCTGAGCCCGGGGGACTCGCACGTCTTCCGCAACGCCGGCGGCATCGTCACCCAGGACGTCATCCGCTCCCTGGCCGTCAGCCAGCGCCTCCTGGGCACCCGGGAGATCCTCCTGGTCCACCACACCGACTGCGGCATGGCCACCTTCACCGACGAGGAGTTCCTCGGCGCGGTGGAGCGGGACACCGGCGCCAGGCCCGACTGGGAGCCCGGCAGCTTCACCGACGCCGCGGACAGCGTCCGGGCCTCCATGGCGCGGGTGCACGCCAGCCCCTTCGTGCCCCACAAGGACTCCGTGCGCGGCTTCGTACTCGACCTGGGGACGGAGCTCCTCCAGGAGGTGCACGCCAAGACCCCGGTGGCCTGATCCCCGCATCCCGCCGGCCCCGGGGCCGCCGCCCGCCGCAACCCGCCGGGCGGCGGTCCCCGCCCCTGCCTCGCCCTGTGGGCCACCGGGCCGGGGCGGGGCGGCGAAAACGCACCGGATACCTCCTCCCGCCGGGTGCCGTGCGCGAGGCGTTCCGGCGAACCGGGCGTTCCCCTCATACCCCCTGAACACGGGTTTCCCGGCACCGGAGCGGCCGGGCCCGGCCGGCGGGCCCTCCGCGCGCAGCTCCGACACCCTGGCCGGATCCCTGCGGTGGTGCGGGAAAAGCGGAGGGATCCTTTGACGCTGCGTCAAGTCGCTTGCTGCAATTGTCCTTTGAACAATCCGGCCGAACGTGGGGAAGAGACGGCGTGGCGCTCGACAGTCCGAAGCTCAAGGACGTCCTGAGGGACGTCGCCTCCGGGGTCCTCCAGCTCCCCGACTTCCAGCGCGAGTGGAAGTGGGACGACGAGCGCATCCGGGCGCTCATCGCCACCGTGACGCTCGACTACCCCCTCGGCGTGGTGATGGCCCTGGAGACCGGCGGCAAGTCCCCCTTCAAGGCCCGCGCCCTCAAGGGCGCCGAGGGCACGGAGGAGCGGGTGCCCGACCTGCTCCTGCTGGACGGCCAGCAGCGCATGACCTCCCTCTTCCAGGCCCTGCACCGCGGCGACCCGGTCGAGACGGTCGACACCCGCGGCAAGCAGCTCAGGCGCTGGTACTACGTCGACATCGCCAAGGCGATCGGCGCGCCCTCCGAGCGCGACGAGGCGGTGGTCTCCGTCCCCGAGGACCGGATGCTGAAGACGGGCTTCCCCCGCCGGGAGACGATCGACCTGACCACGCCCGAGCTGGAGTGCGCGGCCGGCCACTTCCCGATCCACCTGGTGTTCGACACCCAGAAGGTCAACGCCTGGAAGAGGATCTTCGTCGGGATCGCCGACGAGAACTGGGACCGCTGGTCGCAGTTCGAGGAGAACGTCCTCAACAACGTCAAGTCCTTCCAGGTCCCGATGATCAAGCTCGCGGCCTCCACCACCATGGACGCGGTCTGCGCCGTCTTCGAGCGCGTCAACACCGGCGGCGTCCCCCTCAACGTCTTCGAGCTCCTCACCGCCACCTACGCCGGCGACCAGGAGCACGTCGCCGAGCACGGCGACTACTACCGCCTGCCGGACGTGTGGTCCGCGATCAAGCGGAAGCTGACCTCCGCCCACCCGGTCTTCGGCCGCATGGAGGCCGGCGTCGAGGACGGCCTGAGCAGCAGCGACTTCCTCCAGGCCGTCGCCCTGGTGCGCACCTGGGAGCGCAAGCAGGAGGAGCCGCGCGCCGCGGTCTCCTGCAAGCGCCGCGACCTGCTGGACCTGCCGCTGGCCGACTTCGACCGCCTGGCGCCCCGCCTGGCCGACGCCTTCCACTGGGTGGGCGCCTTCCTGGAGCGGCAGGCCATCGTCCGCACCACCGACCTGCCCTACCGCACCCAGCTCGTCCCGCTGGCCGCCGTGCGGGCCATCGTCGGCGCCGAGACGGACGCGCCCGGCGCCGAGGAGCGCGTCGACCGGTGGTACTGGTGCGGGGTGCTCGGCGAGATGTACGGCGGCTCCACCGAGAGCCGCTTCCCGCGCGACGTGGAGCAGCTCATCGCCTGGATCCGCGACGCGGACGCCCCCGCCCCCGACACGGTGGCCGAGGCGGCCTTCCTCGACGACCGCCTGGACAGCCTGGCCACCCGCAACAGCGCCGCCTACAAGGGCGTCTACGCCCTGCTGGTCAAGCAGGGCGCGGTGGACTGGTACTTCACCGAGTCGCCGCTGACCCCGGCCCGCCTGGTGGAGCAGAACGTGGACGTGCGGCAGATCTTCCCCCGCAACTGGGTCGAGAAGAACGCCCCCGTCGAGTACGCCCGCCGCGTCAACTCCATCGTCAACAAGACCCCGCTGTCCTTGCGGGCCGGCCGCAGCATGGTGGGCGCCCCGTCCGCGTACCTGAGGACGCTGGTGCAGGAGTCGGGCATGCGACCGGAGTGGTTCGACGACGTGCTCGCCACCCACCTCATCGACCCCGCCGCCCTCCACGAGGGCGACTTCGAGCGCTTCTACGACGGCCGCGCCAAGCAGCTTCTGGAGCTGGTGAAGGCCGCGATGGGCAAGCAGACCGTCTTCCGTGAGGCGCAGGCCCGGTGAACACTGTGCCCCACACCCCCTCGGAGGAGGAGCTGCGCGCCCTCGGCGGCCGGACGCTGACGGTCTCCGGCCTGCTGGAGGTCTTCGGCGTGCGCACGCGCGACGACCAGACCGTCCTGCACATCACCCAGGCCCTCAAGGACGCCGGCCTGACCACGGACCCGGACTTCGCCTCCCGCCGGCTGCGGGAGGAGTTCCAGGTGGTGTTGCTTCAGTCCGCCTCGGGGACGGCCCCCGACAGCGAGGCCGAGGAGGAGGACGAGGGCCTGCCCTGGGGCGCGCTGCCCCAGCAGCCCTTCACCATCGGCGACATCCCGGCCGCGCGGCGCGGCGTCGAGTGCATCGCGCCCGGGGCCCCGCTGACCCGGGCGATGTACCTGATGCAGACCAAGAACTACTCGCAGGTGCCCGTCCTGGACGGCGACTCCGGCCTGAGGGGCGTCGTCACCTGGCGCTCGGTCGCCATGCTCCTCGCCACGGGGAAGGACCTGGATCTGGACGACGCCGTCGAGCCCGACCCGCCGTCCGCCCAGACCTACCAGGAGTTCTTCTCCCTGCTGCCCACCATCCGGGAGCACGGTTACGTGCTGGTGCGGGAGAACGACGGCACGGTCACCGGCATCGTCACGGCGGCCGACATCACCGAGCGCTTCGACGACACCGCGCGCCCGTTCTTCCTCGTCGGCGAGATCGAGTACCGGCTGCGCAGGTGCCTGGGCCCGAAGATCCCCGCCGAGGCCGTCAAGGCCGTCCAGATGCGGGAGAAGACCGGCCGGATCACGGACCTGATGTTCGGCGACTACGTCAAGCTCCTCGACGGCGACCAGCGCAACAAGCACGGCCACCGCAAGGAGGCGGCGTGCGCCGCCGCCGACCGCAACTGGGCGGCGCTCGGCTGGGACAAGGTGGTGGACCGCGACGAGTTCGTCCGCCAGCTCGACCGGGTGCGCGGCATCCGCAACAAGATCGCCCACTTCGACCCCGAACCGCTGCCGCCGGGCAAGACCGAGGAACTGCGCCAGTTCGTCACCCTGCTCCGCCAGCTCACCTGAGCCGGTCCCGGCGGCCCCCTGCCGGGGCCGGACGTGGTTCCGGCCCCCGTTCCGCGACCCCCGGCACCGGGTCACCGGTCAGACATCCGGCGCCCGAGCATTCCGACCCGATCGGCACGGCTTTCGACGACGCCCGGGTCCCAGGGCAGGCGAGACCGGTGGCGACGGCATCGCGGCGCATGAAGCCTCGGCCGATGAGTTCCCGTGACGCCTGCGAAGTCCGGTCCCTGCGGGGCGGGCAGCCCGCTGATGACAAAGCGGCCCCGCCGGCTCCGGGCCGGTGGGCGCAGGGCTGCGCAGGCAATGAGAGAGCGCCCCCGGCACCCCTGGTTCTGCCCGGAGAGTGACCCCCGCTTGACTGGCGGTCAGCACCCTGATGCGCTTGGGTGATCGGAGAACACGTGAGTCGGGGGTGTCTGGGTGTCTCGGTCGGATCTGCGGGCGTTGTTCCGGTCCAACGACCATGAGGTCAAAGCGGTCGACTTCTTCGCCGACCGGCGGGACGAGTGGGACACGGTGGCGGAGAGCCTGATACGGCACACCCGGTGGGTGCGGGAGCCCGGGTTCGACGTGGAGGACCTGGAGTCCCCGCGCCGCAACGTGCTCGTCTTCTACGGGGTGGGCGGCATCGGCAAGTCCACGCTGTCGCGCGGCATCGCCGAGCACCTGGCGGACGGCGAGGGAGGCCGGGGCGACTGGCCCGCACTCGGCCCGGAGGCGGGCCGGGTGGTGCCGGTCCGGGTGGACCTGTCCCGGGACTCGGGCGGGGACTTCGAGTCGCTGATGCTGGCGCTCCGGCTGGCCGCCGCAGAGCTCGGACAGCCCATGCCGACGTTCGACATCGCCCTCCAGCGTTACTGGGAGCGCAACCACCCCGGTGAGTCGCTGGAGGAGTACCTGCGGCGCCGCACCTGGTTCAGCCGCTTCCCCGGCACGCGGACGATGTCGGGGCAGATGCAGTCGGCCCTGGCCGACGTGGCACAGGCGGTGGCGCTGCCCGGCACGGCGGGCGCGCTGGTCGGCCAGGGGCTGCGCTCACTGGTACGGGCGCTGCGGGAACGCCGCCACCAGGTACGGTCGCTGGCCGAGTGCCGGCGGCTGGCCGATCTGCTGGAGGCCGACGCGGACCTGGAGGCGCTCAGCTACTACGCCCACCTGCTGGCGTGGGACCTGAGCAGGGTGCCGGAAAAGCACCGGGCGACACTGGTGGTCCTGCTGGACACCTTCGAGGACGTCGGCGACCGCGTCCACCGTGATCTGGAGAGACTGATCCAGCGCGTGGTGTGGCTGATGCCCAACACGCTGTTCGTCGTCACCGGCCGCAACCGCCTCCAGTGGGACGACCCGAAACTCGAGGGCCAACTGGACTGGGCGGGAACGCATTTCTGGCCCCAGCTCGCGGGTGGCGCGAGCGGGGAGCCGCGCCAGCACACCGTGGGCTATCTGTCGGCGGAGGACTGCGAGACGTACCTGCGCGAACGGCTCACCGTTGACGGCCGCCCGCTGATGGACGAGCGGACCCGGCATCTGGTGACCGCCAACTCCCATGGTCTTCCGCTGTATTTAGACCTCGCGGTGATGCGCTTCCTGGACCTGTACCGGCGGTACGGGCGTTCACCGCAGCCGAGCGAGTTCAACCTCGACTTCCCCGCCCTGGTCGCGCGTACCTTCCGCGACCTGAGCCCGGGCGTGCGGCACGTACTGCGCGCGGTGAGCCTGCTGGACTCCTTCTCCGTGGAGCTGGCCTCGGCCGCCGCCGGACTCGACCACGACGCCCCCGCGCTGGAACTGGTCGAGCGCCCGTTCGTGGACAGCGATCCGGGCGCGCCCTGGCCGTACCGGATTCACGAGCTGGTCCGGGAGGCGGTCCGGGAGGCCGACTCCACCAGCGAGGACCGCTGGAGCGCGGCCGACTGGCGGAGGGCCGCACAGCGTACCTTCGACGCCCTGGGCCGTGAGGCGGCAGGGGACCGCACCCGTCTGGTGGCCGCGCTGCGGCAGGGCATGCGCCTGGCGCGCGACCACGGCCTGGACCTGGGGTGGCTGACGGACGCGGCCTTCCGCTACGTCGACGACTTCGTCTGGGAGCCCGTCGAGATCCCCGGCTCCCCGGAGGCCGCAGCGGACCCGGACCCGGCCCCGGACGCGATCGGGAGCGCGGCCGAGGCGCTGGCCATGGCACTGTCCGCCATCGCCCGGCGCCAGAGGCAGCACCGAGGCCTGACCGCCGAGCGGCTGCGCACGGTGCTGGACTCCGGGCGGCTGCCCGGGCCGCTGCTCGAACTGCCCCGGTACTTCCTCGCCGAGTGCGAACGGGACCTGGGGAACTTCGACCGCTCCCTGGAGGGGATGAGGCAGGTCGCCGACTCCGGAGGGCGGCTCGCCCCCACCGCAGCACGCGGCCTGGTGCACCTGGCCCGCCGGGTGGGCCGCTTCCCCCAGGTGCGGGAGGCCGCCGAGACCCTTGGTGCGGAGGGCCGCCGAGACCGGGTCCTGGGCGATCTGTGGTGGACCCAGGGGAACACCGCCCTGGCCTGCTCCTCGTACGCGGCGGGACGCGACGAGGCGCTGCGGCTCGGCCAGCCGGGCGAGGCCGCGCTCTCCCAGGCCTGTCTGGCCTTCGCCGCCGCCTTCCAGGACCGCCCACGCGCGGCCGAGCAGATCGCCCGCGCCGAGGAGATGCTTCAGGGGGTGTCGATCCGGTGGGCTGAGATCCAGACCCGTATCGCCGCCCTCGTACGGGACGCGGGCGCCGCCCCTGACCTGCCGCGGCGGGCAGAGGAGACCGCCGCGCAGGCGCGCGGGGCCGGACTGACCTCCTCGGTCGCCTACGCCCGGTTCGCCGCGTGCCTGCACGCGGCGGTCCTCGGCTCGCCCGGACTGCTGGCCGAGGCGCGTGCCCGACTGGGAGAGTGCGTACGCGGCGAGGAGTTCGCGTACCTGGCGGAGCTGTCCCACCTCATGACGGGGGAGGAGCCCCCACCCGGCCTGCCCCCGGCGCACTGGCTGGACGGCCGGGAGCGGGTCCGGGCCCGCTGGACGGCCATCGTCGAGGACCGCCGCCGGGAAACCGGCACGACCACAGGAGAGTAGAACGGGTGGCGAAGTACACCACGCTGGACCAGATCGACCTGCCCGCCGTCGCCCGGAGCTACGGGCTGGATCAGCCACGGCTGGAGCCCCTGACCGGGGGCGCGGCGAACTCCAGCTTCAAACTGACCAGTACCTCCGGTACGTACGTCCTGACCATTCTCGACAACCACGACCTGCCCAGCGCCCGGCGTCTGGCCGCACACACCCAGGCCGTCTTCCGTCTGGGCGTGCCGACCACCGAGGTCGTCCCCGCCGCCGACGGGGCTCTGACCGCTCAGCTCGACGGCCGTCCGGTCATCCTCAAGAAATGGGTCGAGGGGGTGGTGAGGCAGCCGCTGCCGACTCAGCTCCTCCCGGAGGCCGGACGCGTTCTCGCCCGGCTTCACACGCTCTCCCCCCAGTCCCCGGGGCTCGACGACATCCCCGTCGGAACTCGCAGGCTGTCGGACCATCACCGCTCCCTCATCCCACAGTTCACCGACACCGGCTTCGCCGACTGGCTCAACGGCCGGCTCGACCGCATCCGCAGCGCGGAGGCCAAGAGCGACCGCCCCAGGAGGGTCGTGCACGGGGACCTCTTCGACGACAACATCATCGTGGGCGAGGACGGCAGCCTGACCGTTCTGGACTGGGAGACCATCTCGCTCGACGACCCCCTCCTCGACCTCGGCATGGCGGCCGTGGGACTGGCGCAGGAGGACGGAATCCTCGTTCCGGAGCGGCTGGAAGCTCTCGTCACCGGCTATCGGCGGATCGTGTCGCTGACGGACGCGGACGCCGCCGCGCTGCCCATGGAGATCGAGCACGCGGCTCTGATCATCGCCTTCCACCGCTACTACCGGCACAACGTCCGCTTCCCCGATCCGGCCAGGAGCACCTACCACACGGAGATGATCAAATTCGTCGACTCCGTGGAGTCCGCCGCGACCCGGCTCGAATGAATGATCCGGAGCCGTGGCCGCGCCGTAGCGCCGCCCCCGCCCCCGGCGCCCGGGCCGGGGGCGGGGCTACGGCGAACCGGGCTTTCCTCCCGTAGCCCCGGCGAGCCGCGCAACGCGGCGGCCCGGAGCGCCGGAGGGGTCGCTCCCGGCAGAATGAGCCGCATGGCCGCAGACAGGGAGGCAGCGTTCACGCTGCCGCGAGGCGCCACGGGCTTCTTCCGGCCGAAGGACGGGCCGCTGCCGGAAACCGACCGGCGGACGTTCCGGGCGGCGCTGTACACGGCCGCCCGGGAGGCCGGGGGCCGGG